>JAOAPT010001029.1 GCA_025463045.1 Candidatus Solibacter sp. | reverse complement strand
GGTCGAAGCGGGAATTGGCGAGCGAGGTTTCCAGGGTGAGGACGTTCTGTTCGCTGAAGCCGCGGTCGACGGAGCGCACGCCGACGAAGGTGCGAATCAGCAAGCCTGCTCCGGCAAGAAGGACGAGCGCGAGCCCGACTTCCGCGACCACGAGCGCAGACCGGCCGCGGTTTCGGCGCAAACTCATGCCGGATTGCGCGGCGCTGGCTTTGACCAGAGACCCGACGTCGGCGCGCGAAGCGGCCAGCGCGGGAGCGAGGCCGAACAGGATTCCCGTCGCCAGGCTCGCCAGCAGCGTAAACAGGAAGACTCGCCAATCGAGCGCGACGGCAGCGCCATTAGCGCCGATCCCCGGGATGTCCACGGGACTTGCGGAGAGCAGGGCGCGGACGCCGAGGACACCGAGCGCAAGACCGGCAGCCCCTCCGGCGAGCGAGAGCAGCGCAGTTTCGGTAAGTAGCTGGCGAATCAGGCGTCCGCATTCCGCGCCGAGCGCAGTGCGGACGGCGAACTCGTGTGCCCTCCGTGCACCGCGCGCGAGCAGCAGGTTGGCGATGTTCGCGCAACAAATGAGGAGCACGAAAGCGACGGCGCCGGTCAGCAGGTAGAGCGCGGGACGAACGTCGCCGACGATGGCGTCGCGCAACCCAATCACCGTGAAATCTTCATGGAAGAGAAGCAGCGTCCAGGAATATCGGTAGAGGTAGTGCGCCATCGTCTTGCCGACGGCGAGGCGCGCATCGGCCAGCGTATAGCCCGGCTTGAGGCGCGCCGCCACGCGTACACGGCTCACGTGGTCGAGCGCGTTGGCATCGGCCTCCAACGGGAGGAAGACGTCGGCGATGGGATCGGCCGCGGCACTGGATTCGAGAATGCCGACCACTTGATAGGGTTCGTGCTCCAGTTGAATCGTGCGCCCAACCAGCGAAGGATCGCCCGCAAACTGGCGGCGCCATAGAGCGTTGGCGATCACGACGGCGCGCTCGCCGTGGGGCGCATCTTCGCGCGTCGAGAACGTGCGGCCGTGCGCGACGGCAGCGCCGAAGAGCGAAAAGTAGCCTGCCGAAACGCGGGCGATCTTGAGAGCGCGCGGACGTTCGCTATCCGTGAGGTTGAGACTGGGGCCGCCGACTTCGTATGCCGCGATCGGGTCGAAAACGTTGGTGAAGTCGCGCCAGACCAGGTACTTCTGCACCGAGACGACGGTCTGGTCGCCGACCCAGGACTCACTCTTCAGTTGCACGAGCCGGTCCGGATCGGGATACGGCAGGGGTTCGAGCAGGAGCTTATTGACGACGGAGAAAATCGCCGTGCCCGCGCCGATCCCGAGCGCGAGAATCGCAATCACCGTGAGGCTGAATGCCGGGCTCGCCCGCAGAGTGCGCACGGCATGGCGAAGTTCCGCCGGGAACATAGTAAGGACAGCCTATCACTGAATGCTGAGCGTCAAGGGCACGGCGGGCCCAACCGGCGCATCAGGCGGGACGCGGAGATTCACATGGTCGCGAACGCACTATACGCGCATGGCCAGAAGACCACAGGTCAGATCCTTCTCGAACTCCGCGATCCGGACAGCATTCCTTCGCAGAAGATCCTCGATGGAGAGGAGCGGGAAATCGCATTCCTCCAGATGGATGATCTTCGGCGGCCATCCCAGGCGCCGGCTCAGTGCGGCAAAATCCGCATCAGTGGTGACGATGGAATAGGCTTTGGCCAATGCCCATACCCAAATCACTTCATCCCGCGCCTGTTTCAATCCGACGTCCGGCACATGCCCGCACATGGATGATGCCGGGAAATTACGATGAGAGCCGATGGACCGGGCGCGGAGAGAGAGTCGAGGAGCACGCTCACCCGATCTTCGCTTTGCGGCCACACTCAGGGGCGTACTGGTAAATAGCGAGAAAGTCGTCCTTCTCGAGATCAGGATGCTGATCGAGGATTTCTGCTTCGGTCATTCCCGCGCCGAGCCATCCCAGGACATCCCATACCGTGATCCGCAAGCCTCGGACACACGGTTTCCCCGCCGCGCTTTCCGGACTCAATCGTGATCCTGGCAAGTGCCGATGGTATACCGACCACCCCCCCGCCTACAGCGCAAGCCCCTTCAAGTACTCGCGGAACGGCCCGCCCAGATCATGCCGGCGGAGCGCGAATTCGACCGTCGCCTTCAGGAAGCCGAGCTTGTCGCCGGCGTCGTACCGCGTCCCGTCGAAGCGATACGCGTAAATCGGCCGGCTCCGCAGCAAATGCCGGAGCGCATCGGTAAGCTGAATCTCGCCGCCGCTCCCCGGATCGATCGCCTGCAGCGAGCCGAAGATCTCCGGCGTCAGCACATAACGCCCGATGATCGCCAGATTCGACGGCGCGTCCTGCTGCTTCGGTTTTTCGACCAGGTCGCGGATACGGTAGACGCGATCGTTACGCCCGTTGTGCATCACGGGCTCCGCATCGATCGCGCCATACGCGGAAATATTCTCCGGCGGCACTTCCATCACAGCAAGCACGGGGGCCGCGAAAAACTCGTAGATATCGAGCAACTGCCGCAGGCAGGGAGTCTCCGCCTCGATCACGTCGTCGGCCAGCACCACGCTGAACGGCTCATCGCCAACGAGTTCCGACGCGCGGAGCACCGCGTGCCCCAATCCCAGCGCCTCTTTCTGACGAATGTAGGAGACGCTGATCATGTCCGAAATACTGCGCACGATCGCCAGCAGATCCTTCTTGCCGCGCGTTTCGAGCAGGTACTCCAGCTCGAAACTGACGTCGAAATGATCTTCGATCGCCGTCTTCCCGCGTCCCGTCACGATGATGATGTTCTGTATGCCGGAGTGGATCGCTTCCTCGACGCCGTACTGAATGATGGGTTTGTCGACGATCGGCAGCATTTCCTTCGGCTGCGCCTTGGTTGCGGGTAAAAAGCGCGTTCCCAGACCGGCGGCGGGGAAGACGGCTTTGCGTACTTTAGCGGGCATCTTCTACAGTTTGGTGCACGTTCGGGTGCTTGGCAACAGATGAATTGTGTTTCAACGTTCGCTGTGTTATGTATTGGTATCTGGGAAAATTATAGCCATGGCCTACGTAATTGCTGAACCGTGCATTGGCACGAAAGATACCGCCTGCGTCGACGCATGTCCGGTCGATTGCATTCACCCGAAGAAGGACGAGCCGGGCTATGCCGACGCGGAACTTCTGTATATCGATCCGGTGGAATGCATCGATTGCGGCGCCTGCGTCCCCGTCTGCCCCGTTTCGGCGATCTTCGCACTCGACGATCTGCCGGAGAAGTGGTCGGAGTTCACCGCGAAAAACGCGGCGTATTACGGGAAGTAGAGTCGCAGAACAGAATGTAGAAGGGGCATTCGTCACGAATGCCCCGCCCTCTCGCCTGCCCTACCGCTCCGGGTAGCCCTACCGCTCGGGGTATTTCTACCGCTCCCGGTAGGTTGCGTGTGCCGTATCGGTTTCCCACAGCTTCACTAAACCGATCCGAACCCCTTCCCTTGTCTCCAACCCCTGCTTCACCTCATCGTAAATAAACTTGGCCATATTCTCGGCCGAAGGATTCAGCTTGTCGAAGGGGGGAAACTCATTGAGCCACTGATGGTCCATGCGGTCGAGCACGGAATGGACCACGCGCTTCAACTCCACGAAATCCACCAGCAGCCCGATGGAATCCAGTTCGTCGCCCTCCAGCGTCACCTGGCAGCGGTAGTTGTGCCCGTGCACGTTCTCGCACTTGCCCTTGTAATTCCGCAGGGCGTGGCCGGCGGCAAATGTCTCTTCGATCGTCACTTCAAACATTGAAAAACTTCTCCACGTCCGCCAGTTTGGTGGTGAATCCGTAATCCGGCAGGCTGTCGAAAAACACCTGGCCGTAGCGCTGTTTGGTGATCCGGTTGTCCAGAAGCACCAGCACGCCGCGATCGCTCCTGCTGCGTATCAAACGGCCAAATCCCTGCTTCAGGGCAATGGCCGCCTGAGGGATCTGGTAATCGTAAAACGGATTCCCTCCGGCATTGCGAATGCTCTCGATACGCGCATTGACTACCGGATCGTTCGGCACCGCAAAGGGCAGTTTATCTATGATAACGCAGCTCAACTGCTCGCCCGGTACGTCCACTCCCTGCCAGAAAGACGACGTGGCGAAGAGCACGCAGTTCGGTGTGGAACGGAACTCGTCGAGCAGCGCATTCCGCGGCCCCGTCCCCTGCATCAGGCAGGGATAATCGATTTCGAACGACACCTTTTCGTACACCAGCCGCATCTGCTGATAGCTCGTGAACAGGACGAACGCCCGTCCCCGGCTATGCTCCAGGATCCGGACCACTTCCTCCGCCGCCATCTTCGTGAACGCGGGATTCTTCGGTTCCGGCAGCTCCTGCGGCACGTAAAGCAGCGCCTGCTTCTGATAGTCGAAGTGCCCCGGCACTACCAGCGTGCGCGGATTCTCCAGCCCGAGCCGCTTCTGCGTAAAATCGAAGCCGCCCGCGACCGCAAGGGTCGCCGATGTCAGCACCACAGTCGCCACCTTGCGGAAGAGCCGCTCGCCCACGATATCCGCGACGTCGATCGGCGTAGCCTGCAGAAAACAGCCGCGCCCGCGCTTCTCCACCCAGTAGACAAAACGCTCGTCGTCATCCTCCATGACGAAGCGCAGACCTTCGCGGAGTTCCTGCGTCCGCCGGAAAAGCGGAATGACCTCGTCCGGCGGATTGGCGAGCACCTTCAGGTGCGAGGCCACGAGGTCGAGCGCGCCCAGCAGATCCATGTACGCTTCTTCGTTGTCCTCGCGAAATGCAGCGCGCCCGTGGAACGCGACGCGCCGGTCCGCCTCGCCGAAGAGTCCGAAGAACTGCGAGATCAGCTCGTCCAGCCGCATCAGCACGCGATCCAGCTCCGGCGAGCCGAACTTCTTCATGCGCGCGATCACGCCGATATCGCGGCGCAGATCCTGCATCCGGAAGTTGCTGACCGAGACTCCGAAATACTGCCCGACCACGTCCTCGATCTCGTGCGCCTCGTCGAAGACCACCGCGTGATAATCGGGCAGGATCCCGCCCTCGTAATTCTCGTCCTTCAACGATAGATCCGCGAAGAACAGGTGGTGATTGACGATGATGATGTCGCTTTCAATCGCCCGCTGGTGCATCAGCGTCAGAAAACAGCGGTCGTAATTCGCGCACTTCTGCCCGCTGCACAGCTCGCTGCGCGCGTCGAATTTACCCCAGGCAGTGGACGCCTCGGGGAGCGTCTTGATCTCCGACCGGTCGCCGAACTCGGTGGTCTTCTCCCATTCGCGAATGATCTCGAAATCCGCCACCTCCTCGAGGCCGGTAAGCACCGGACTGTTCTCGGCGTCGTAGATCTTCTGGCGGCACGCGTAGTTGTTGCGCCCTTTCATGTAGCAGACCTTCAGCGGGCGCGCGAAGTGCTGCTGCAGGAACGGAACGTCCTTGAAAAAGAGCTGCTCCTGGAGCGTCTTCGTACCGGTCGAGACGACGATTCGCTTGCCGCTGAGCAGGGCGGGCACCAAGTATGCGAGCGTCTTCCCCGTGCCAGTCCCCGCCTCCACAATCAGGTGGCGCTTATCGGCGAGCGCGGACTCGACGGCCTCCGCCATTTCCACCTGCCCCGGCCGGTATTCGTAATTCGGATGCCACTTGGACAAAGTTCCGCCGCGTCCGAAAAATTGACGGGATCCGGCGGTACGCGCCTGGGTGGGGGGCATGGATGGTTCGATTTTAACAAGATGGCACGGATCTTACTCCGACAATCGACGGAGCCGCGCCGGAACTATAGGACTTCTTCGAGCTTCTTGCGCAACTCGGCGGAAAGCCGCGGACTCTCGCCGCCCGTGGAAATCGCGATCTGCACCTCGCCGCGATGCACGCGCGCCGGCACGATGAACCCGCACTCCTCGGCCGAATCCGCGATGTTCGCGAACACTCCGCGTCCTTTGGCGGCGATCCCGATGCGGTGATTCGTCAGCCGGTCGTCCGTCGCCGCGAAGACCAGGAATGCGCCCGCCAGATCGGAGGCGCGAAACCGCCGCTTCACCAGCCGCAGCGCGAGATCCTCAAACTCGGATTCCCACTCGGGGGCGACGACCGTGACGCGCGCTCCGGCCTCCAGCAGGCCGCGAGCCTTACGAAGTGCGACCTTGCCGGCGCCCACGACAAGGACAGGCCGGTCCTTCAGATCGAGAAAAACGGGATAGTGTTTCAATCCCAAATTGTACCGAACAGCGCCGCCGGGAAGTGGCAAGATGAAGCAATGCGAGCCATCGCGATTCCGTTGACCCTGCTCACCCTTGCCGCCGCCTGCCTGGCCGCCGACCCGCCAATCCCGCTCTGGCCGAAGACCGCCCCCGGCGAGAGCGGCGATATCGGCGAGGAGAAGGACACCACCGGCCCGACCGGCGGACTCGTCGCCGGCCGCCGCGTGATCCGGCTCGGCAACGTCAGCGTGCCGACGATGACGGTCTACCGCGCACCGAAGGACAAGGCCACGGGCGCCGGCGTGCTCGTCTTCCCGGGCGGCGGTTATTCGATCCTCGCTCTCGATCTCGAAGGCACCGAAATCTGCGAGTGGCTCAACAGCATCGGCGTCACCGCGATCCTGGTGAAGTATCGCGTCCCCGCGCGCGCCGGTCGCCCGCGATATGCGGCCCCGCTCGAGGACGCGCAGCGCGCCATCGGCATGGTGCGCCAGCGCGCGGGCGAACTGGCCATCGACCCGAATCGGATCGGCGTCCTGGGATTCTCTGCCGGCGGCCACCTCGCCGCCGCTGCGAGCACCAACTTCGACCACCGCACCTACGACGCGATCGACGCGGCCGATGCCCTCAGTTGCCGCCCCGATTTCTGCCTCCTCATCTACCCCGCCTATCTGACCGTGAAGGAGGAGGGAGACAAAGTCGCGCCCGAACTGAAGATCACCAAGGACTCGCCGCGGACCTTCCTCGTCCAGGCCGAAGACGACGGCGTGCGCGTCGAAACCAGCCTCTTCTATTACGCCGCCCTGCGCAAAGCGTCCGTCCCCGCCGAGATGCACCTCTACCCCACCGGAGGCCACGGCTACGGCCTCCGCCCCGCAGGGAAGCTGATCACCACCTGGCCTCAGCGCGCCGAAGATTGGCTCCGCTCGCAAGGTATTATCGAAAAGTAAAGAGAGTCGAATTTGATTACGCCCAATAAACGGTAGGCGTTCCACGAGCGCTGTATTATTTTCGATATGGATAACAGGAGCGTTACCGAAGGGATCGGGACCTGAAATTCCAGGAAATCGAAGAAAAGCCGGTGCTTTAGAAACAGGCGATTAGCGGGGGAGCGCGCGGCCACGCTGGTTCTCAAGATCAGGGCATCACGACTACCACCGAACCGAGTGTCGGCCTGAACCGAGTGTCGGCCGGAACCGAGCATCGGCGATGATGGACTCTGGCAAGACGTTTCCCGAAATTGTCGAGTTCCTGGATGCAGCAATTCCAGGGAACGCCATACAAAACTTGATGGCGGCGCGCGCAGCGCCGGGCAAATCGATCTCGGCGGAGGTAGCGCGGCAGCGGGTCGTCCGGGGAATGGATTGAATCGTCGGCCCTTCCGCCGCCTGCTATCATAGAACTTCATGTCAAATGCCATTCCCACGGTGGTCATTGTGGGCAGTCCCAACGTCGGAAAGTCCACCCTTTTCAACCGAATCACTGGACAGCGCCGTGCCATCGTCGGAGACGAACCCGGGATCACGCGCGACCGCCTTCATGGGGCTGCCGAACACGACGGCCGGCACTTCGAGCTCATCGACACCGGCGGTATCGTCGTCCA
>JAOAPT010001009.1 GCA_025463045.1 Candidatus Solibacter sp. | reverse complement strand
CGGTTACGGAGCGGTGGCCACGTGACCACCGCTCCCTCACGGTCGCGGCTCTGATTAGGGGTTTGCGAGACTGCACGCGCTGCTTAGATTGACATGGAATCACGCTGTCAAAGCACTAGTACACTCGCAATCAATCTATGAAGAGAGCATCACGCGACGCCACTCCCAGCATCGATTCGAGCACGCTTCCCACGTCACGGATGGCTCTATGGTTAGACGGCCTGCTCCAAGATCTGGACGGCCTTCGTGGCAACGCAACGCGAGATCCAGCAGATGCGGCACGGGAAGCGTCCTGGTATCGCACCTGCATGCCGAAGGACGACGGTATTTCACCACAAGAAAGGAAACACAATGGCAAACCAAGAACAACAGGATCAACGCGAACAAGGACGGCAAATAGCGCGGCCGCCGCAGTCCGCCGGCAATCCCATGACGCGCGGCGCTCGAAATCCGGGAGCTCTGCTGATCGCTCCAGCCGCATTCTTCCGCATGAGCCCGTTCACCCTGATGCGCAGGATGAGCGATGAGATGGAGCGCGTGCTGGGCGAGTCCGGCGGGAACCGCGGCGAAGCGGGAACTCCGGTGTGGGCGCCGGCGATCGAAGTATCTCAGACCGACGACAAGTACACGGTGCGCGCGGAACTCGCCGGGATCAACCCGGATGACGTAAAGATCGAAGTCACCGATGAATCCGTGATTATCGAGGGTGAGCGCAAGACCGAGATGAACGAGGACAGGGGCGGTGTGCACGTGACGGAGCGTCAGTACGGCCGTTTTTATCGCGCGATCCCGCTGCCGGAGGGGGTCAATCCGGAGGAGGCCAAGGCCACGTTCCAGAACGGCGTACTTGAGATCACGATTCCCGTGCAGGCGCAGAAGGAACAGCGACGGCAAATTCCGATCGAGTCTACGCCTCAGGCGCAAGCACAGGATTCCGGAAAGGCTGCTTAAACCACAACTGAACTGCTAACGGAGATAACCTATGAGACTCGCACTTGCTACAAACTGGTGGGCACTCGTCATTCGCGGCATGGCGGGCATCATCTTCGGAATCCTCGCCCTTTTATGGCCGGGCATCACGCTGGTGGCTCTGATATTCATCTTCGCCGCGTACGCGCTGGTCGATGGTGTAGCCAGCCTGGTCGGAGCCGTGAGGGCTATGGGGCAGCACGAGCGGTGGGGCGTGTTGGTGGTGGAGGGCATCGTCGGAATCGCGACTGCCCTCATCACCGTCTTCTGGCCCGGCATCACGGCGCTGGCGCTAGTCTATGTGATTGGCGCCTGGGCGGTGGTCACCGGCTTGCTGGAGATCACAGCCGCGGTCCGCCTTCGCCAGATCATCAGCGGCGAGTGGCTGCTCTTCCTGAGCGGCATGGCGTCGCTGCTGTTCGGATTCCTGGTGATGATCGTACCCATCGCGGGTGCGCTGGCGATCGCTATCTGGGTGGGCATCTACTCGCTGGTCTTCGGCGTCATGTTGACGATGCTCGGCTTCCGTATGCGGTCGTGGGGCAAAAGCCCTACGGGGGCAGGAGGGCCTATTCCCGCTCACGCACACTGACTTTTGGCGTAGCGCTGGCGCGGCCGGCGGAATGAGGAAAAAATATAATGGCAGCTTTGGTTTCAACGATACCGAAAACCGACGCCTCGATACGCGAAGACGTCATTTACGAACTTAAGTACGACCCGAAGATCACATCGCCCGACATCGCCGTGGCGGTGAAGGATGGCGTGGTGACCCTGTCCGGGTTCGTGAACAGCTACTGGGAAAAAGACGCCGCGGAGAAGGCCGCCAAGCGCGTTTATGGCGTAAGGGGCGTGGCCAACGATCTCCAGGTCAAGCTCGGCATAACCCGGACCGATCCCGAAATAGCCCGGGACGCTGTACAGGAACTACAGAGCCACGTCAGTATCCCGGCCGACCAGATCAAAGTGACCGTCAGCAACGGCTGGGTCACTCTGGAAGGCACGGTCGACTGGCAGTATAAGAAAGCATTGGCCGAATCAGCGGTGAAGAGGTTGCGGGGCGTGCTGGGAGTCACCAACAACATCGAGGTGAAGCCTCGCGTGACGCCCGTCGACGTGAAGAGCAAAATCGAGGAAGCGCTCAAGCGGAACGCGGAACTGGATGCCCGCCGAATCACGGTCGAGGTCGACGGCACCACCGTGAAACTTTACGGCAGCGTGCGATCTTGGGCTGAAAGGCAGGAGGCGGAAAACGCCGCATGTTCTGCCCCGGGGATCACGAAGGTCGAGAACCATATCACTATCACTCCGTAGCGTCGAATTCCGTCCCACCATCCCGGTTTGGCCCGTGTCCTACATCCAATGCGCTTTGCCAAACCGGGATTGCTACCTCGCTGACGCGCCTCGCACGTCTCTCCGTTCTCACCGCGGCTCGCCGCCGACGCGATAACCGGTCCGCGTGCGTACGATCAGCTTGCCGCGATGCGGGGCGGTGGCGGCCACGCGGATGGTCCGATACTCGCCGGGCCTGCCAGGGTTGGAGGGAGTGTAGCCGATGGTGTACTGGCTACGGATGTCATGCGCGATTCGACTGCAGATCGCCGACACTTCTTCCAGCCTGGTGGGAAAGAAGGCCAGCCCGCCGGTCACTTCGGCTAGCCGGCGCAGGACCTTCGGGTTGCGGTCGGGATCGTATTGGTCGAAAATGCCCACGGTGTACACGATGGCGTCAGACTGTTCGGCGAGCCGCAGCGTCTCCGGCAGAGTGTGGGTGCTGGCGTTGTCGCCGCCATCGCTGATCACGAGTAGCACCTTCTTGTCCGGGCCGCCCTCCTTCAACATCTCGAGGGCCTTGACGATTGCGTCGTAGAGCGCGGTCATGCCGGTGGCGGGCGCCTGGGAAATCGCCTGTTCAAGCTCGACTGGATCGCTGGAAAATGGGTGCGTGGG
>JAOAPT010000846.1 GCA_025463045.1 Candidatus Solibacter sp. | reverse complement strand
CCTGAAAATTACGCGCATAAAAGCGATCATCAATTTCATCCCTTGTTGTGGCCCCGAACGGGACCATGAAGAACTCCTATCGGAGCCGCGAGCGGTTACGGAGCGCAAGCGTCGGAATAACCCGGCGTGTAGTCGGGGATGAAAGAGCCCCACAAGAAAGGAGTAGCGAACCAGCATCGACGGGCGAGGAGTCGAGCTGCGAAAAACGAGTTCCGGGCGCCGACCGAGTGCTCCGCACGGGAAGGCCCCACTGACGGAGCGAAAGCGCGAGCTTACGTCAGGCCTGGCGTAATCAGGACGCTCGTTTCGACGCCAGACGCCGCAAGGGGTCAGATCCAAGGTAAGAACCGTGTGCAGTAGTTCCTGCAAGTACGGGTCTGTGCGGGGGGGGGCTGGTAACGGCCATCCCTACCGCGTGACCACCGCTCCGTAACCGTCGCGGCTCCGATTGACTGTTCGTAATTTCCGTGAGCGCGGCGGCTACGCAGGACCCTTTCCCGCCTTCTCCAGCCTCTCGATCGCCTTGGCGAACTCCCCCGGATTGTGAATCAGAATCGTCTTGCCGCCTAATTTGGCGACAGTGCTCTTGATGGTGTCGACCGGCTGCGCGTTCATGCGGAGAAACGGCGAGATCTGAAAGTAGTAGAACTGCGGGAGACGTCCGGCGGGTTTTTCGAGGCTCGACTGCGGCATGCGGTCGAATTGGCGCGCTGCGGGGCCGAGGAAGAGCACGACGTCGCTGCGCGGCTGCACGGCGATTTCGCGGTTCACGAGATCGGCCATCAGGTCGACGTGTCCGCGGCGATTCTGCAGGGTTTGGAAATCGACCAGGCCGAGCTCGATGTTGGCCATCGCCTGGGAGACCTGCGCCATGTCCTGCAAAAGGAAATCTTCCTTGCGGTAGAGTTCCTTCTGCTGGTCGAGATTGAAGAGCACGAGACGCACGCTGCCCACCGGGACGCGTTCGAGCAGGGACGCGACGGTGCTCATCAGCGTCATCATGTCGTTGGGGCGCAGGCGGGTGCGGCGGGGGAAGAGCGGCGCGGTGTGCAGGAAGATCGTCATGCGGAGCGGCGCGGCGTCGTCGGTTGCGGGCGGAAAGCCGCGCGAGCCGCGCAGGCTGAGTTCCCAGACGGTCTCGCGCGGCATGGCGACGCGGACCTTCTGCTCGGCGTGCCCGCGGTGCACATCGACGTGCCAGCTCTTGCGGCAGGCGCGGCCGGTATCGTCGAGCAGCATCCAGCGGACGTCGTACGCGCCCTCGCCGAGCAGGTATCCGCCGCCGAAGCGGAGCTCGACCTTGGTCTTTGGGATGTTCGGCAGAGTGGCGCTCGAGATCAGGTAGACGGGTTTCTTGTCGCCCTCCACCGGGGTGATGCGGGTCAGCATGCTCCAGCCGTGATTGGGTCCGAGGAACTGGTTCATCGGCACGGTGACCATGTAGCCCGCCTGAAAACGAAAGCCGTAGTTCAGCACAGGTTTGAGCGGCACGACGTCGCAGCGCAGTCCGCTATCGTCGGATTCGAACTTCGGCAGGACGAGGCGCAGTTTGGACGGATCGACGATGCTTTGCGCGGGTAGCGTCGAGGACGCCAGCAGAAGGAAGAGAAGGGCAGCGCGCACTCCACAAGTCTTAGCACGCCGGATGGCACTGCGCCAGAGTTTCACCGCAAATTCACATCAGCAGCCTGCAGTGCGAGCGCGGCCGGGTCGAGATCGGTGCGGTTGGTAAGCACGATGATGGTGAGCTTGCGTTCGGGGAAGCGCTCGATGACGGTGTGGAATCCCGAGGTGGAGCCGTAGTGCCACATGCGGCGATCGCCGCGGTAGGGCTCGAGGAACCAGCCGAAGCCATAGCTCACCGGTTTGCCGGGCGCGAGATTGTCGCCGCCGGGTGTCGAGGGCCAGAAGGTAGGCGCTCCACTGGCGAGTTTGGCGGGTGTGAGAGCGGGCTGCATCTCGTCTTCGCCGAGCAGCGTGTGGGCGGCGAGAGCGGCGTCCCACTTGGCGAGGTCGTCGAGGTTTGCATAGACGCCGCCATCGCCGAGCGTGGCGGAGGTCGGGCTCTGGTCGGTGTCGATGAACGCGCCGTTGCGCTTGCTGTGGCCGAAGGCGCGATCGGGGATGGTGTTCTTGCCGGCGACGAAGGCGAGCGTGCGGTCCATGTGGAGCGGCTGGAAGATGCGCGCGCGCAGAAAATCCTCGAAGGGCTGGCCGGAGATTTTGGCGACGATCAGGCCGAGGACGACGTAGCCGGAATTGCTGTAGTCCCAACTGGCGCCGGGACTGAACTTCGCGTGGGTCTCGCGCTTCAGCAGCTCGAGCACCTCGTGGTCCTGGATTTGGCGAGTGGTGATCCAGATGGGAGGCTTGCCTTTTTCGAATGCGTCCATCAGATCTTCGTAATCGGGAAGTCCGCCGGTGTGCGTGAGCAGGTGGCGGACGGTGATGGCTTTGCCGTAGGCGGGGAAATCCGGGAAGATCTGGGTGAGAGTCTGGTCGTAGCGCAGTCTGCCGTCGTGAACGAGGAGCATGACGGCCATGGCGGTGAACTGCTTGGTGAAGGACGCGAGGCGAAAGTTGGTGGCGCTGTCGATTTTGATGAGCGATTTCAAATCGCGCACTCCGTAGCCATGCGCGAAGATCGTGCGGCCGTCCTGGCGGACCAGCACGGCGAGTCCGGGAGTGGACTGGGTGGCGAGCGGTGCGAAGACGCGATCGAGCGGCGCGGTGTCGGCGGCGAAGGCCGCACAGGCGGAGACGAAGAGCATGACGGAGGATCGCATCGTGTTATCAGGATAGCCTCCGCCGTCCGATGTGGAAACTGTTACTATCTCTAAGATCCTCTAACAAGCAGGCGGGCAGAATGAAGAAGTGGTGGTTCGTGGTGGCCGCCGTAGTGGCGCTCGCGATGGTCGCGGTGCCGCGTTTGATCCGCTACCGGCGGGCCGATTTGGAGAAGTTCGACCTCACGACGGATGTCCGCGAGAAGGCGCCCGGAAGCTTCATTCGCCTGCCGAACGGCGTGATGCACTGCGAACTCGCGGGCCCTGCATCGGGGCAGTTCGTCGTACTGGTTAACGGCTTTTCCTCGCCGTACGCCGAATGGGATCCGACGTTCGCAGGCCTGGTGGCTGCTGGATTTCGCGTGCTGCGATACGACCACTTTGGCCGGGGACTCTCCGACCGTCCGGAGGCGCGGCACGATCCGGAATTTTTCGACAAGCAATTGCAGGATCTGCTGGACGCTTTGAAAGTGGAAGCCAAGGTGGATCTGGTGGGGCAGGACATGGGAGGCGCGATCGCGGCGGCCTTCGTCAACCGGCATCCGATGCATGCGCGGAAGCTGGTGATGATCGACCCGGGTTATCGCACGGGTTACCAGATTCCGTGGCGGCTGCGGCTGCCATTTTCGCGCGGCTACGGGTTGATGATCATGGCGTCCAAGCTGCCCGAAAGGCAGATGGACGACTTTGTGCATCCCGAGCGCTTTTCGAGTTACCAGAACGCGTATCGCGAACAGATGCGGTATCGCGGATTCCGCAAGGCGATTCTCTCCACGATGTTTCATACGTGGGTAGAGGACGCGACGGCCGAGTACCGGCAACTGGGAAAGACGGGACGTCCGGTGATGCTGCTATGGGGCATCGCGGATGAAGTAAGCCGGATCGATCTAAGTGCGAAGCTACTGGAAGATATCCCGCGGGTGGAGTTTCACGTGATTAAGGATGCGGGACATATGCCGCAGTTAGAGCATCCGGAAGTTGTGAATCCGTTGATCGTTGATTTCTTGAGGAAGTAAGATAGGTCTCCCGTCCGCGAAACACCGCCTGTCAGGACTACCGCCCCCTGGCGGTCGCGCCTCTGATTGCAGTGCGTTGTTCAACGGAGTTCTCCATGGCCCCGTTCGGGGCCACAACAAGAGATGAAAATACACGATCGTTTTTTTGGGAGCGTCATTTTCAGGGGAGCGAGCTGATGCGCTGGGCATCCGAGCCGAGACCGTTAGGGAGCGGTGGTCGCGTGACCACCGCTCCGTAACCGTCGCGGCTCTGATAGGAGTGTTTCTTCAACGGAGTTCTCCATGGCCGCGCTGTGGGGCGCGATCGCTCATTCCTGCCGGAGCGCTTCCAGCGGATCGACGCGGGTGGCGCGCCATGCGGGAATGCCGCAGGCGGCGATCGCGATCAAGCCGACGGTGACGGCCATAATTACGAAGGTGGCAGTGTCGGTCGGCTTGACGCCGAACAGCATGGATTCCACGAGCCGGGTGGTGGCGAGCGCTCCGGCGTACCCGAGCGCGAGCCCCCACGCGGCGAGCCGTCCGCCGGCCTGGAGCACCATGCGGACGATGCTGGGCCGTCCGGCGCCGAGCGCCATGCGAAGACCAATTTCCGAGGTACGCTGCCCGACCATGTAGGCCATCACGCCGTAGATGCCGGCCATCGCGAGCAGGACTGCGAGGCCCGCGAAGACGCCGAGCAGAATTCCGCGGAAGCGCGGCGATGCGACGGTCTGCGCGAGGCGCGCCTCCATCGTGGTGAACTTGACGGGCATCTCGCTATTGACTTCGCGCACTTTGCGGCGCAGCGCTTCGGCCATCGCCATCGGCTCGCCCTGCGTGCGCACGACGATGCTCATGTTGCGGCCGTAGGAGGGATGCTGCCAGTGCGGCATGTAGATCGCGGGATGCGGCGGGGACGACGGGTCGGCGGGGCGCGTGTCGGCGACGATGCCGACGATGGTCATCAGTTTCGGCGAATCGAGTCCGCAGCCGAGCCGCCGGCCGATCGGGTCCTGTCCGGGGAAGGAGCGGCGCGCGAGGGCTTCGTTGATGATGGCGACGTGCTCGCCCTCATAACTATCGCGCGGTGCGAAGTCGCGCCCTTCGCGCATCGGAATTTCGAGCGCGCGGAAGTAACCCGGCGTCGCGACCAGGAAATCCGCCTGCGGCCCGCTCATACCTAACTTGTCGAAGCCGGGACCGCCTTCGAGATAGTAACCTCCGTTGGAGCGCGGCGGGCCGCCGGGCAGCGATAGATTGGCAGCAGTCGCGACCACGCCCGGCATGGCGGACACCTCGCGCAGCACCTCGTCGTAGACGGTGATGACGTGCTGCGATTGTTCGAGCGTCGATGCGGCGAGATTGGCTTGCACGACGAGTAGATGGTCCGGGTTGAAACCGAGTGGTACGCTGGTCAGCGCGGAGAAGGTGCGGATCAACAGGCCCGCGCCCACAAGGAGCACGATCGAGATGGCGATCTCGGCGATGACGAGCGCGCCGCGCAATCCGCCCGTTGTGCCGCCAATGCCGCCCCGTCCGCCGCCCTGCTTGAGGACCTCGTTCAGGTCCACTCGCGAGGCTTGGACGGCGGGCGCCATGCCGAAAACGAAGCTCGCGATCAGCGAGAGGCCGAGCGTGAAGGCGAGCACGACGCCATCAATGCGGATCTCGGCGAGGCGCGGAAGGTTGGCTGGCGAGAGCTGGATCAGGCCCTCGATGCCCCATGAGGCGAGTGCGAGTCCGGCCACTCCGGCGAGCACCGCGATGATCGCGCTTTCGATCAGCAATTGCCGGGCGATCTGCCAGCGGCCCGCGCCGAGTGCGGCGCGCAGGGCGATCTCGCGGCGGCGCGAGGTGGCGCGCGCGAGCAGCAGGTTGGCGACGTTCGCGCAAGCGATCAGCAGAACGAGCGTGACCGAGCCGAGCAGCAGGTACAACGTGTTCTTCACCGGGCCGACCATCTCGTCGCGAACCGGGACCGCGCGGAAGGACTGATTTTTATTGCTGACCGGAAAAGCCTGTTCAAGGCGCGCGCCGATCGCATCCAATTGCGCCTGCGCCTGATCGACGGAGACGCCGTCCTTCAGGCGCGCGATGGCCTGGAAGTTGTGCGCCGTCCGGTGCTCATTCTTTGCGTAGATGGAGCGTGAGACGTACATGTCGGTTTCGCCGGGATAGGCGAAGCCTGGCGGCAGGACCCCGACTACGGTGAACACCTTGTCAAAAGCACGGACGGTGCGGCCGATCGCATTCGAGTCGGCGCCGAAGCGCCGCTTCCAAAAGGAGTCCGTGATGACGGTGGCGAGCGGGCCGCCGGAGCGTTCCTCTTCGAGAGAGAAGAGGCGCCCGAGCCGCGCATCGGTGCTCATCACACGGAAGAATTCGGGCGAGACGCGGACCACGGAACCGAACTCGGCGGACTTGCCGACGATCACCGAATTGCCGGGTCCGCCGATGTAGGCGGCGAGGCCGTCGAAGGCGGTGGCCTGATCGTGCAGATCGTCGAAATCGGGCTCGGAGAGTTGGCCCATACCGGTCTTGCGTTCGCGATTGCTGTTGCCGACCATGACGACGCGGTCGGCGTCGCGGTAATCGAGCGGGCGCAGCAGGACGGAGTTGACGACGCTGAAGATCGCGGTGTTG
>JAOAPT010000808.1 GCA_025463045.1 Candidatus Solibacter sp. | reverse complement strand
CTCACCTGGTACGGGGAGTCATATCCGAAGTTCCCCTGATAGTTGATCAGGTTGTTCGGATTGTTGAAATCCATGCTCGTGGTGGAGCCGTCGGGAGTGCCGTAATCCTTGCCTATGGTCAAGCCGGCGAAGAACGTGAGCTTTGCCGAGACCTGACTGTTCACCTGAAATTCGACGCCGTTGTATTTCTGGTAAAGCGACGGCAGCGTTTTTTGAACCAGGTTGAACTGGCCCAGCGTTGAGGGCATCTGGTTGTAAACCGTCATCGCTTGGTTGGTAAGCGGATTCGTGATTGAGACCGGAGTATAAGCCGAAAGCGGCACGGCAGTGTTGACGATCCCGTATAGGTCGGAGAATTTGCGCCGGTAATAACCCACACTCACCGAGGTACTTCGCGAGATCTGCCTCTGGATCATCAACGTCTCTTCCCACTGATGCGGCCGTTTGATGTTGGGGTCGATGTGGTTATTGTTGCCGGAGAAGCCGGTGCAGCCGGTGAGCTGGGCCGGTGAGGTCGGCAGGGTGCTCGACGTCCACGGGCAGGTGCTGAACGCAAGAAAGTTCGGGTTCACGTTCTGCGCCAGCGTCGTACCTTCTAACCTGTCGTAACGGCTGACGCCTCCCTTGATGACGGTTTTGGAGTCGCCGAAGGGATCCCATGCAAATCCGATCCGAGGAGACCACGTATTCCAGTTCACGACGCCGTTCTGTGCCGCGAACTGCCGCGCCGGTACCCACGTCCCTCCTGGAGCTCCCTGAGCGGGAATGTTCATTGCCATGTGGTCGAACCGCAGGCCCAGGTTCAGCGTCAGGCGACGCGTGACTTTCAAGGAATCCTGAACGTAAGCGCCGACGTCCGCGCTGAGGTCCTCGCGGTGGGCCAGCGGCGTGTTGTAGATGCGCACCGAATTGGGAGCTCCGTTGGACAGGATCTGGACCATATCTCCGTTCATGGTGAAGCTCTCGCGGAAAAACCCGCTTCTCGTCTGCATGCCGGTCCGAAGCGTGTGTCGGCCCGTCACGTACGAGAGGTTGGCCATCCACGTCGTGGCGAGCCCGGTGTCGAAATCCTGGCGCGGCGAGGCGTTCGTAATGGTCGAGGTGACGATGTCGTATGCCGCAATCGCTCCGGGTTTGACTCCAGGCTCAAATCCAAGGTTGTAGTTGATCGGCATCCGCGAGTAGCCGACTTCCAACACCAGTTTGTTGGTGATGATGGATGTCCACTTCCCCTGCAGCATGTAATTCAACCAGTTGGTTTGCACCACGTCCGCAATCGGATCGGAGAAGCTGGCGCTGATGAGGTTGTTGAAGCGATGCCCACGGAACTTGAAGCCACGGTCGTATGAAACGGAGAACTTGTTCTTCTTGTTGACCTGGTAGGTCAAACGGGTCGTAAAGTCGGTGAGCCGGTTGTCGTCGAGCGCCTGGGCGCCTTGCGGCGTAAATGTATTCGCGATGAAGTTGTTCGCGCTCCAGCGCCGGAACGTCGTAAAGAACCAAAGGCGGTCCTTCAGGATCGGCCCGCCGAGTCCGGCGTTGATGTCGTAGAGGGTCTGAATGCGATTCTGTGCCTTGAGGCCTTGCGCGATTAGGGAGGAGGTTAGATTGCTGCTCTGGAGGCTCTCGTTCGCCCCGGTCCCAAACACAAACCCGTGAAATGTGTTGCCGCCTTCCCTCGGCACCATGTTGATCTGCACGCCACCCACAGGCGAATCCGCCGGAAGCGTGCTCGTCTGATAGTTGATCTCCTCCATCAGCCCGTCGTTGAAATAAAAGCCGGTCTGATTCCCGGAGAAGGCGACGTGCTGGAGCCACATGCCATCGACCACGAACACGTTGTCGTTGTTCGACGAACCGTGGACTTGCAGGGTAGGTTGCTGCATTCCCGTGGCGCCGCCCACATCGGGTGTCGCGGTGGTCACCCCGGATATCAACTGGCCCACCGCGAAGGGATCCCGCCCCGAAGGGACCGTGTCCAGCTTCTGCCGGTTCATCACGGCCTGCGAAACGGAGTTTTGCACGTCGACCAGTGGAACCTCCAGCGTCACCGTAAGCTGCTGGGCGGTTTCGCCGAGTTGCATGCCTGCGTTCACGGTTGCGCTGAAGGCAGCCTGCAACTCGATGCCTTCGCGTCTGATTGTTTGGAAGCCCTGCGCCTTGAATGTGACGGCGTAAGTGCCCGGTCTCAAATCGACGATCCTGTATTGCCCGCCCGTATCTGTGACCGCCTGCCGCGAGCCCTCAATGAGTGCGGGGCTTGACGCCTCGACCGTAACGCCGGGAACCGTGGCACCGGAGGGATCCGTAACCACGCCCGTAATTGTGCTTCCGCTGCTTTGTGCATAGCTGCTCATCGATGTGGACGCCCCTGCGATAAGGAACATGCCCAGGGCGCAGTTGCGGCCCTGCCATCTCGACTGCTCAATCCGAGATTTCATAAGTCTCCCCTTTTTTAAATGTGAGCTTACGGGGCTCCAACCACCAAAGGTTGTTTCACAAAATCGTAGTTCAATATGCATATTCCAGTCAATTGGAATTTTGCATGCGTTTTTCAGTTATGTCGGCTTTGGTGACGCATATCATTGAATTATTGGCTCATGGATGGCGGTATTCAGAATTTGCATTGATCTGATATAATTTTCCTATTGATTTTGCCGGTCGCAGCTTTGCAGAATGCGGTACACTTTATTTCCCACGTTCGGAGGGATCCATAATTGCCGGTTTATGTAAATTGCCGTCTCGAGTACTCCGAGTTACACCTGGGGCAGAACATTCGCGAACATCGCCGGAGCCGGGGTTGGACGCTACAGGAACTGGCGTCTCGCCTGTCCATCTCCCCCGCAAATCTCTCGGCCATTGAGAACGAAAAGGCCCCGTTGGATGTGGAACGTCTGGTGGCGATCGCGGAGGCGTTCGGCATTCGTCCCCGCGAGATGTTCCCGAAATCCGGAAGGCGGCACTTCCACATCACACGGCACAGCGCGCTCGAGAGCGTCCCGACAACGCCCTTCCACCTCCTGGATCGCGACACCGGAAACGTCACCACGCACCCGAATACTCTGCGGCCGCTGGCCGATCCCTTCGTCGGTAAGCATCTGGAGCCGTTTTACATCGAGGTGCATGCCATACCAGAGGAGGAAATCCAGTTCATCAGTCATCATCGCGAGGAGTTTCTCTTCGTGATCCGCGGGTCCGTCGAGTGCCTGCTGCAAACGCCGGATGGCCCGGTTCGTGAGATCCTTGTCCCGGGCGATTGCCTCTACTTCCAGTCGAATCTGCCGCATTGCATTCGGTCCGCGAATCGCGATTCAGCGTACGTGATCGACGTGGTGCATTCGCCATTTGGCACCAGCGACTCGGAGCGAAGCGAGGCGACTGTGTGCTTCAAGGATTCGGCCCCCAAAAACTTCGCCGAAGAAATCGCCAACCAGGTGGCGGCGCTCCGTGAGGCTCGCGGCATGTCAATGTCCGAGTTTGCAAGCGCCTTGAATATCAGCGTCCGGCAACTGGCGGATATTGAGCGCGGACGGAAATCACTGCCGATCGAATCCCTGCTTGCGGCCTGCCGTCGTTTTCGTAAGCCCCTCGATTACTTCCTCTCGACCACCATACTTGAACGGCCCTTCTACTTCGTGCAGCGGGCATCGGAAATCGGGACGCTGCCCATACGCAATCGCCGCCGCCTGGTCGACGGCGGCTGGAGTCAGACCGAATTCCGATCGCTGGCGGCGGGTTTTGGCGCTCGCAATATGTTTCCGTATTACGTGAAACTGCGGCACCCCGGAAAACACCATCCGCTGAGTCTTCATGAGCATCACGGACAGGAGTTCATCTACGTCTTGAACGGCGAGGTGACACTGGTCACGTTGCTTGACGGCGAGCGCTGTAGCGAAACGCTGGTGGCGGGCGACAGTTGCTTCATCGATTCTACCGTTCCGCACCGCTTCGTAGGCATGAGCCTGAGCCCTTACGACGAAGCGAGCGCCGAGATCATCGATGTCTACTGGTGCCCCTTGGGAGAGGGTTATCTCTTCAAGGAGAACCAGGCGGAGATCGATGGCCAGGATCAGACGCGGGACCAGGTTCCGGCGTACTTGTGACCGCCGCGGCGATTCACGAACCCGCGGTGCGTCGGCGCGCCACGATCTTCGAATCGCTGATTCCGATTGCTGCTCTGGGGTTGTTTCTGGGCGTCGGTTCCGCTTTATTTGCATTCCGCATGGAACCGATGCTGCTCCTTGCGGGAGCCGTGGCTGCAGTGATTGCGAGGCGCCCTGGGTACACCTGGAGGGAAATGGGCCGCGGCATCTCGACAACCCTCGGCAAGGCCCTGCCGGCCCTTTCAATCATGATCTGCATCGGAATCATGATTGCTTCCTGGATCGCCGCCGGGACGATTCCGATGCTGATCTATTACGGGCTGCATTTCATTTCTCCCCGCTTCTTCCTGCTCAGCGCCGCCCTCATCTGCTCGTTTGTCTCGCTGTTCATCGGGACGAGTTGGGGCACCGTGGGCACGATCGGCGTAGCCCTGATGGGTGTCGCCGGCGGACTCGGCGTGTCCCGTGCAGCGGCCGCCGGCGCGATCGTCTCCGGGGCCTATTTCGGTGACAAGCTCAGCCCCTTTAGCGACCAGACCAATCTTGCTCCGGCGGTCACAGGCGTGCCCTTGTTCGATCACATTCGCTGGTTGCTTTGGACGACATTGCCGGCGTGGCTGGTGGGTCTTGGAGTTTATGCGTTTGCCGGACTGAATACTCGCCCGACGACCGCTCCAGGCCTGGACGCCATCGAGACGGCGCTGGCGGCTTCCTTCCACTTTTCCTGGCTCCTGCTGCTACCTCCGCTGATCATCCTGGCGCTAATCGTTACGCGCCGCCCGTCGGCCCTGGGAATGCTCCTGACGAGTGTCGTCGCGTCAGCGCTCGCGGTAACGGTTCAGGGCCGGCCGGTCGCAGGCGTACTTTGGGCGATGGTCGCCGGCTATCACGCGTCCACCGGCATGCCTCAGGTGGATGTCCTGCTCAGCCGCGGCGGCATGATTGCCATGCTTCGCGTGATCCTGCTTCTCATCGTCGCGTTTTCCTATGCAGGCATCATGATCCATTGCGGTCTCTTCTCTCGTATCCTGGATGCCGCGCTAAAAAGAGCGCGCGGGACCTTCTGGCTAATTGCTCTGACCGCGCTTACGGGTATCTTAACGGCATTGATCACTGGGTCCAGCCATCTATCCATCATTGTGCCCGGACAACTCTTCAGCGAAGCGTACGGCGCCGCGGGGCTCGCGGCGAAGAACCTCTCGCGCACGACTGAAGATTCGGGCAGCGTCGTGG
>JAOAPT010000801.1 GCA_025463045.1 Candidatus Solibacter sp. | reverse complement strand
GTGCCGGTTATGCACCTGTTCCCGCATCGGCACCGCGAACACCAGCCCGAGCGCTTTGATGAAATCCTTCTCGTGATCGCCGTCGAACACGATCGTGTGCACCAGCCGCACCGGCGCGCTGCCCGCGTAAAAATAAAGCCGCACCACGAACGGCAGCCACTCGCGCGATCCGCCTTTGTGCACGCCTTCGATCTTCACCACCGTGCGCACCGGCCCGGAGTTCTCCACCTCCGCCTTCTTGATCTCGCTCGTGAACTCGGGAAACCGTAGCACGCCGGGCGCGGATCGATCTTCAAGCGTGCAGACCAGCCGTCCATCGCGCGCCACCACACGCCCGTCCACCGTCATCGCGTCGATGAACGCGCTGCCCGATCGCGGAATGCGGCACTGCAATTTCCCGGTGTCGATCTCAATCGCCTGCGCCGATTGCATCACCTTCACGGGTGTCGCAGGCGTGACCGGCGTCCCCGGTGCGAGCCGCAGCGGCCCCGCCGCATCCGTCACCGTGGCGAACGCGCTGAACTTTACCGATCCATCGGGCCAATACGCGAGCGGCCACGTTTGCATCGGGAGCGTCTTGCCGGCGCTCGCCAGCGTGAACGTCTGTTCGCGCTTCACCGTCCCGCGCGCCCACGGCACGCCCCACGAGACGCCCATTTCCATACCGGGAGCACCCTCCAACCAGCGGAGGTCTACCGCCCCCGGAGCCCCCGCCTGCTGTGCCGACGCCTGTTGTTCGAGCGCCGCCGTCGACGCCATCATCCCAATCGCAGCCCGCCTGGTGATCTTCATGCCCATGTCCTCTCGAGTGCTTCCTTGCACCGCCGCGTCGCCACCGCGCTGAAATCCATATGCGGCTCCAGCGACACCGGCCCGTCGTACCCCACCCCGCGCAACGCACGAAAATGCGCCGCGTAATCGATCATCCCCTCGCCCGCCGGCACCCATTCCGGAAAGCCCGCGCCGCGCGTCAGCGGACGAAGATCCTTCACATGCACGTTGGCGATCCACGGCGCGACAATCGCGAACTCATCGAGCGGATCGCGATTCTCCAGCCACGCCACATTGCCTGGATCGTAATTGATCCGCAACGCCGGCGATCCGGCCCGTGCGAGAAGCGCCGCGGTCGCGCGCCCGCTATCGCACCAGCAGATCGGCTCGGGCTCCACCATCAGCGTGAGCCCGTCGCGCGCCGCCCGTTCGCCGGCCTCCGCGAGCCACGCAACAATCTGCTCCGGCGGACTTGCGCTCGGGAACTCCGGCGCGGTCGCCTCGGTCGCCCCGGGCTTGTGAAATCCAAAGACGATCAGTCCCGGCAGTTTCCAGCGATGCGCCCACTCGGCGGCACGTGGATACACTTCGTCCATCTCCCGCCTAAACGCCGCGGCATCTTCGGTGAGCTTGAACATTCCGGGCGAGAGCGCCGTGATCTCCACGCCCGCTTCGCCCGCGATCTGTTCCACGTCCAGCATCGGCGCACTCCCGCACATCGGCGCGCGTCCCGCCGTCAGATTGCGGACTTCGTACCGGCAAATGCCAAGCTCGCTCCCAATGCGCACCGCCTCTGCAAAATCGCGCGAGATCTCATCGGAAACAATGCCGATCTTCAAGCGACCTCCACCGCGCGCCCCAGACGCGTCGCTTCGTATAGCGCCGCGACGATCCGCATATCGCGCACCCCGCTCGCAATCGACACCGGCGCCGGACAACCGTCGCGGACCGCTTGCAAGAATTGCAAATGCTGATTCAACGGGTTCGTAATGTCCGCAAACGCCGGCGGCAGAACTTCCATCTGCTGCTCCACGCCCCACTGCCCGCCGAACTGCGCCACCGTCCCGCCGGTGTACTCCGCGACCCGCCCGTGAAACTCGCCCACATTGGAACAGATCGCGAGCTTGTTGTCGCGATACGTGAATCGACCCTTCGTCCCGTGGATCGAAAGCTCCTCGCCGTTCGTGCACCACGCCGTGTCGATCGTCAACATCGCGCCGCTATCGAGCTCGAACACGCCGACCGCGAGATCTTCGCCCTCCAGTCCCGGACAATGCAGATTCCGCGCAAACCCACTCGCGCGACGAACCTTCGCGCCCGTCGCCCACTCGAAGATATGCAGGTAGTGCACCGCAAGTTGGATGAAGCGCCCACCGCCTGTCTGCGTCATGCTGCCGCGCCAGTTCGGCTTGCCTTGCAACGCCTCCTCCGACCACATCATCCCGCCCTTATGCATCAACCGCGCATAGCAGTGCACGATGTCGCCGAGCCAGCCCTGCCGCACCATATCGCGCAGATCGTGAATCAACGGCTGGTCGAAATAACTCATGTACAGCCCGACCGTACGCGTCGATTTCGCCGCCGTTTGCGCAATCGCCTCCGCATCCGCCACATTGGGCGCCACCGGCTTCTGCAGCAGCACGTGCTTCCCCGCCGCAATCGCTGCCGCCGCCTGCGGTCGGTGCAGATGGTTCGGCGAACTGATGATCACCGCATCCACGCCGCTCCCCAGCGCCGCCGCATAGTCCGTCGTCGCGATCGCTCCGGGAATTCCTACCGCAGCCTTCGCCGCCGCTTCGGGCACGGCGTCGATGCAGTTCACCACCCGCACCCAACCTAGGTCGCGGTAGACACCCAGATAGTGCGCCGCCATCCCACCGCAACCCACGAACGAAACGCGAATCATTT
>JAOAPT010000782.1 GCA_025463045.1 Candidatus Solibacter sp. | reverse complement strand
GCCTTCGGCTACCGCTTCAAGTGCGGCGTCGACGACGGGCTCCACTACTTCGGACACGACTTCAGTTGCGGCCTCGACGACGGGCTCGGCGATTTCGGCCACGACTTCGGGCGCGGCTTCGACCACGGGCTCCGCGCCTTCGGCTACCGCTTCAAGTGCGGCGTCGACGACGGGCTCCACTATTTCGGACACGACTTCAGTTGCGGCCTCGACGACGGGCTCCGCTACGAACACGACTTCAGCCGCAGCTTCGACGACGGGCTCGGCGATTTCGGCCACCACGTCAGGCGCAACTTCGACCACGGGCTCCGCTACTTCG
Organism: Candidatus Solibacter sp.; assembly: GCA_025463045.1. Taxonomy (GTDB): domain Bacteria; phylum Acidobacteriota; class Terriglobia; order Bryobacterales; family Bryobacteraceae; genus Solibacter. The sequence continues at coordinate 18,172 of JAOAPT010000782.1, read as the reverse complement.
GACACCCATTCGGGCGCAGTTTCGACGACGGCCTCCGCGGCTTCGGCCACGACTTCAGTTGCGACCTCGACGACGGCCTCGACGGCTTCGGCGACCACTTCGGGCGCAGATTCGACGACGGACTCCGCGACTTCGGCCACGACTTCAGGCGCATCTTCGACGACGGGCTCCGCGACTTCGGCCACCAATTCGGGCGCAGTTTCGACGACAGTCTCCATCAATTCAGACGCGACCACTTCATCGCTCTTCTGCGGTGCTTCCATGGCGGCGAGCGCGGCGGAGAAATCTTCAGCAGTCGGGTAGCGGTCGACGGGTTCCTTGGCCAAACCGCGAAGGACCACCGCGTCGAGGAACGTCGGCACGGCGGGGTTTGCCTCGCTAGGGGTCGCCGGCGTCTGGTTCACGTGCGCCAGCATCAACTCGAACTGACTTCGCGATTCGAACGGGGGTTTCCCGGTCAGCATTTCGTAGAGCACGACGGCGAGTGAGTACAGGTCGCTGCGGCGGTCCAGCTCGCGCGCGCCCTTCACCTGTTCGGGAGAAATGTATTTCGGGTTGCCGACCACGGCGCCCGAGTCCGGCGCGTGCGCCGCACCGAGGGGGCGAGTCAGACCGAAGTTCGATATCTTGCAGAAACCGTCCGGACCAAACTGAATATTGTCCGGGGTAATGTCGCAGTGAACGAAGCTCTGCTGGTGCAGGCAGGTCAGCACTTCCAGTACCTGCGTGGCGACACGAACCGCTTCGCGCCAGGGCAGAGGTCCGAGTTGCAGGCGTTCTGCGAGCGGGAGCCCGTCGTAGAGCTCGGTGGTCATCACCATGCGGCCTTCCACCGGCAGGGCGGTGTAGAAAGACACCACGTGCGGGTGTTGCAGACGGGCGCGAATGCGCACCTCACGCAGAAAACGCTCCGAAGCTTCCTGGTCGTCGATCGCGGCAGCGGGCAGCGTCTGCAGGTTTTCCAGCCGTTGGGCAATGGTATTCTGCACCCGGTATTGAACCAGGCTACGAGAGCGCCTCACTACGTCGAGAAACTTATACCCGGAATAGGTTCGCCCAAGTTCGAACTCCATCCAACAGGCCTCCTGCCGGGCGGTAAACGGACTTCCCCCGGAAGCTCGATTCTAGGCTGGCTACACGGAGGGGTCAATTTGCCAAACGTTAACAACGAAATACGCACTATCGGGTAGCTCCGCAGAAGGTTATATTATCGATTCGATAGCCACAAAGGGCCATGCCGGTTTCGCAGAATGCCGGGTAACTTTGCGGGCTGGAGAGATCGCCTTACAGACAATCCCCGTTACGACAGCGGGCGCACCACTCCTTTCACACACTGTGCGCCCGCATCTCCTGCCACGCATTAAAATTCTGCCAGGCATTACAATCGGACCATGCGAAGACCCACCTTCCTGCTTCTGGCGCCCTTGTGTGTCGCCGCCGTCGCCCAGCAGACGGACGTCATCAATGACGAAGCCAAAGTTCCCCGGTACACCCTGCCCGCGGTGCTTACCTTGCGGAGCGGCCAACCGGCGCACGATGCGAAGACCTGGACCGGCCGGCGGCGTCCCGAGATCCTCTCCATTTATGAGTCCGAGGTTTACGGGAAGAGTCCGGCCAAGCCGGCCAAACTGAACTACGAGGTGAGGTCGGTCGAAAAGAGCGCGCTCGGCGGGAAGGCCGTCCGCAAGATCGTCACGGTCTTCTTCAGCGAAAGGCCAGACGCGCCGAAGATGGATATGCTGCTGTACCTGCCCGCGGGCGCGAAGAAGCCGGTGCCGGTGATCCTCGGGCTGAGCTTCGCCGGGATCCACACGGTAGCCAACGACCCCGGCGTGCCGCTGGCGGAACAGTGGGTGCGCGACGTGAAACAGCCGGCTCCTGAGAAGACGCGCGGCGCAAGCACGACGCAGTGGCAAGTCGACAAGATCCTGGCGGCGGGGTACGGGCTGGCGACGATCTACTACGGGCAGATCGAGCCCGATTTTGTGGGCGGGATGAAGCACGGCATCCGTCCGCTGTTCTTCAAGCCAGGGCAAACCGAGCCTGCGCCCGACGAGTGGGGCGCGATTGCGGCGTGGGGTTGGGGCGCGATGCGCGCGATGGATTATCTGGAGAAGGACAAAGACGTGGATGCCAGGCATGTCGCGCTGTTCGGCCATTCGCGGCTCGGAAAGGCGGCGATCTGGGCGGGCGCGCAGGATACACGGTTTTCGATTGTGATCTCGAACGAAAGCGGCGAAGGCGGGGCGGCAATCAGCCGGCGCGATTACGGCGAGCGCACGAAAGATCTGAACACCCGCTTTCCCCACTGGTTCGACGGCAACTTCAAGAGGTACAGCGGGCGCGAGGACGAGATGCCGTTCGATTCGCACATGCTGCTCTCGCTGATCGCACCGCGCGGACTCTACGTGGCGAGCGCCGAGGGCGATCAGTGGAGCGACCCGAAGGGCGAATTTCTGGGTGCGGCGAATGCGTCTCCCGTCTGGGAGCTGTTCGGCAGAAAAGGCATCGGGACGATGGAAATGCCGGGCCTGCACCAGCCCGTGGGCGACAACGTGCGCTACCACATCCGCGCCGGCAAGCACGACGTGACGGAATACGACTGGGAACAGTATCTCAAGTTCGCCGCCGCCCAATGGGGCCGTTAGGGGACATCGCCAGCCCGACATTTCCGCGCGGCGTCTTCGGACGCCCTTTCGTCGCACCCGCGTGCCGGCAGCCAGAGCCTGCACCAGGGTCAAAGACTTCTAATATCCGCGAGTAGCTGAAAGATTTCTTACCCTGGGCATGCAGGGTGTGATACGCTCTTGCGCAATATGCGGAGTTAGGGAGTTGGTGCTCCCTCGAGGTTTAGCTGAGCGCCAGCCGGGAAACGGAGATTCCCGACCGTCATCGTACAAGGTCAGTTTAATGACCGGTTAATGACCCGTTAATGACCCGCCCATCGTCCGCCAAAATACCGCGGCCCCGTCGGTCCGTTCACCTGCAATCCGAGTTGTACGCAGAAGGGGGATACACGATGAAGCAGCTGCTGGCATTATTCATGGTTTGCGCGGCGACGATGTTTTCGCAAGCCAACACAGCTCAACTGAGCGGGAGTGTTATCGATCCGGCGGGCGCGGCCGTCCCCGGCGCGCAGATTGAGGCGGTCAACGCCGACACGGGCGCGGTCCTCAAGACCGAAGCCAATGAACGCGGCGAGTGGGTGCTGACCGCCGTGCCGGCGGCCACCTACCGGATCACCGTGGTGGCCCAGGGATTTCGGAAGCTTACGATCGACGATGTACAACTGAACTCCGCGGTACCGCGATCGGTGACAGCGAAGCTGGAACTGGGGTCGACCACGGAGAGTATCGTGGTGTCCGACGGCGCGGCGCTGGTGCAGACGAGCAGCGCCACGGTACAGAGCACAGTCCAACAGCGGCAGGTATCGGACCTGCCGTTCGTCAGCCGCGGCGGCATGGACCTGATCGTCACTCAACCGGGCGTGCAGACCACGGGGACGAACCGCGGATCGTTTGTGAACGGGCTGCCGCTGGCCGCGATCAACATTACGACCGACGGAATCAACACGCAGGATAACTATTACAAGAACGGGGACGGCTTCTTCACTGTGATCCCGGTGCGGCAGGACTCGGTGGAAGAGATCAGCCTGACGACTTCGGCAGCGGGCGCTGATGCGAATTCGCAAGGCGCGGCGACGATCCGCTTCGTCACCAAAAGCGGCACCAACGAATTTCACGGCGGCACGTTCTGGCAGCATCGGAACACGGCGCTGAACGCGAATTCGTACTTCAACAATGTCAACGGACTAGGGCGCAACAAGGTGATTCTCAACCAGGCCGGCGTGCATGTAGGCGGCCCGATCATAAAGAACAAGCTGCTGTTCTTCACGAATCTGGAAATCTACCGGTATCCCGCGCAGACCAGCACTACGCGTGTGGTGATGAACCCCGCGAGCTTCAACGGCGACTACACATACCCGGTTACCGGCTCGACTCCGCGAACCATCAATGTGCTGCAACTGGCGCAGGCGGCGGGATACACGTCCACGGTGGACCCGATCATCGGGACGACGCTGAACCAGATCAACGGTTACACCAAGAACGGCCTTTTGCAGGGGCGCGTGGCGAGCAGCAATGATTACAACCGCTACAATCTGCTGTTTCAGCCGAAGGGGCTGACCAGGTATTGGACGGATACGACGCGTTTGGACTATAACATCACCAACAAGCACACGCTCTCGGTGATTTGGACTTACTACGCGAATAACTCTTCGCCCGATATCACGAACAGCGTGGTGCCGATTTTCCCGGGCACGGGAGCGGTGGTGGGGTACGACAACCTCGTGCCTTCGCAGGGCGGAAACCGGTACGCGGTTTCGACATCGCTGCGGTCATCGATCAAGCCGACGCTGACCAACGAATTCCGGATGGGGTGGAATCGCGCGGTGACGATCTTCCGCGGCGAGGTATCGTCGTCGAGCCTGTTCAACCAGTGGAAGGGGTACGCGCCATCGCTGGGCTTCAGCCTGACGGGCGTGGCGTCGGTGACGGGATCTTCGCGGCGGTCGTCTCCGGTACGCGAGTTGCACGACACGGTGTCGTGGCAGAAGCAGAGACACACGATCAGCGCGGGCGTGGACATTTCGCAGATCGGACTGTGGTATCAGACGGTCGGGAACAGCGTGATTCCGACCATCGGATTCGGCGTGGCGACGGGCGACCCGGTGAACACGGGGAGCAGCAACCTATTCACGAATGCCAATTTTCCAGGCGCGTCGACCACGAACCTGAGCGAAGCGGGGGCCTTGTACGCGCTGTTGACGGGTAGAGTTTCGAGCTTCGGGCGCGGGCTTGCGTATGACGGCCAGAGTTACAAACCCGTCCCCGCAACGGAGCGCGACCGGCAGTACGAGTGGGGCACGTTCGTGCAGGATTCCTGGAGAGCGAGTTCGTCGCTGACGGTGACGATGGGGCTGCGCTTCGAGCGGCAACTGCCGTTCCAGAACTTGGACGGTTCGTATTCCGCGGTAAGTTATCAGAGTCTGTGGGGCGTTTCGGGCGTGGGCCATCTTTTTCAGCCGGGCAGCAAGGGCGGAGTCGTGCCTACGTTCGATAAGTACACGCAGGACTATTACAAGACGCCCAACGCGTTTAACCCTTCGGTGGGGATGGCGCTGCAGTTACCCGCCGACAGCGGGATTCTGGGTTTCCTCTTCGGGCACGAAAAAGGACGGTCGGTGCTGCGCGCGGGGTATGGCATCAACACCGTGCGTAACGGCAGCAACACCTTTCAGAGCTTGCTTGGCTCCAACCAGGGGCTGAACTACGACACGTCGATCAGCCCGGGCAGTTATCCGACGGATTTCGGCGCGCCGGGCAGCGTGCTGTTCCGGCAATCGAGCTTTCCGACGCGCTCGGGTGTTCCGGGTGCGCCGCAATATCCGTTCGCCGTGCTGCCCACCAACAGCATCAACGGATACGACCCCAGCCTGAAGATGGCCTACGTGCAGAGCTGGAATATCGGCTTCCAGAGGCAGATCGGCCGCAATTCCGTGATCGAGGTCCGGTATACCGGAAACCACGGTTTGAAGGCATGGCGGCAGATCAATCTGAATGAGGTCAACGTACTGGAGAACGGTTTCTCGAAGGAGTTCTACCAGGCACAGCAGAATCTATACATCAATCGCGGGTGCTCCGGCTCGTGGAATAATTGCAGCAATGCGGCGAGTAACAGCTTCGCCAACGCGGGACTGCCCGGGCAGGGCGCGGTTCCGTTGATTTCGACGCTGCTGGGCACGACGAACGATCTGACGACGGCGAACAATTTGCGCCGCAATCAGGTGGCGACGCTGGCCACCACTTTCTCGGGCAACGCCACTTACAATGCGCGGCTGAACGCGGCTGGCTACCCCTCGAATTACTTCGTCGTCAACCCGGCGGTGTACAACGGCGGAAGCTGGCTGCTGACTAACTCGGGAAGTTCGAACTACAATGCGCTGCAAGTCGAATTCAACCGGCGAATGACTTCCGGGCTGCTGTTCCAGGGGAGCTACGTGTGGTCGAAATCGCTGGTCGCCGGCAGCCAGAGCAGCCTGGTGGATGCGAGCCAGCCCTCCACGCTGCGCAACACCGGATTGGACCGGACGTACGCGGGCTTCGATATGCGGCACGCGCTGAAGTTCAATTCAATTTATGAATTGCCGGTGGGTGCGGGACGCCGCTACCTCTCTTCGACGCCGATCGTGCGCAAGATGCTGGAAGGCTGGCAGATCTCCGGAATCAGCCGTGTGCAATCGGGAGCGCCGTTCAATCTGAGCGGGCGCAGCACGATCTTCGGCAGTTACAGCGGAGTTACTCTGCATAACATCACGCTGGAGCAGTTGACGAGTCAGGTGAAGATCCGGAAAGTAACCGGGTCCGACGGGATTGGCCAGGTTTACTGGCTGCCGGACAGCCTGATTGCCAACTCGCAGGCGGCGTTCGAGGTCAACAACAAGACGTGGAGCGATTTGGACGCGAGCAAGCCGTACATCGGGCCGGCGCTGGACAACGGTGCGCTCGGCGCCACGATCTTTGTTCGCCAGCCGTGGCAGTATCACCTGGATATGGCGGTGAATAAGCGGTCGAAGATCGGTGAGCGGGCGACGGTGGAGTTCCAGGCGAACTTCCTGGATGCGCTCAACCTGACGAACTTCTTCCTCGCCAACGGGCCGACCAGCGCGTCGTTCGGGCGCACCACATCGGCCTATAATGACTTCTCGGGCTCCGCGGATCCGGGCGCGCGAGTGATCGAATTCCGGCTCAGCGTGAAGTTCTAGCGCGAAGAGGGAGTTCGCGGATTGCGGAAGGCGATCTGGCTCGCGTCGATTTGCGTTGCTCACCCTTCTGGCCATTTTTTGTGGACGCTACGCAACGCCACACTCGGGCGACGCGTATACGACGCTAATTCAGCCGGCGATCGTGCCTCCCTCGTCTTTAGTTTCCGGGGTGGTATTCGGACTTGGTGTGTCCTTTGAGCTGCTCGCGGTAGAAGTAGACTTCGCGGAGGGTGCCGGTTGCGTAGCGGCCTGCCTGATCGTTGAAGTGAGGCGATTTGGGGTCGCCGCTTTCGCCGCCGGCGGTGACGGCGCGGGCGCGGACAGTGGGGCCGAATTCGACGACGGCGACGAAGCTGTTGCCGCTGGTGCCGTACCACTTCTTCGTGTTGGGATAGGCGCGCGCGCCGAAGGATGCGAGCGAGCCCCATTGGGAAGAAGTGAAGCCGACGGGGATGCTGGGGCCGGCGTCATTGAAGGGCTGGACGATGTCGCCAGTGAGGCGCTGGAAGCGGTTTATGTCGCCCCACGGCGTCTGCCAGCCGCCAAAATCGGCAGCGAGTTTATCGCTGGCGACGTCGAGGGCCTGGAGGAGTTGGGCGGCCGGCGCGTTGACGATGGCGTCCTCCGGGGAACCGCCGCCGGCGCGCGCGCCGCGGCCGGCGGTGGCGACGCGGCGGCGGATTTCCTCGCCCCAGAAGACAGCCAGCGAGGTGGGGACGCTCTTGACGGACCATCGGAAATCCCACTTACGGAGTAAGTCGATCTGTGCGGAGAGTTTGGACTTGAGGGGGTCGGTTGCGGAGGTCTGGTCCCAGGCTTTCACGAGCGCGGGGATGGGTTTTTCGAACCACGGAAGATAGCTGTCGTAGGCGGCGGCGATCAGGGAATCGAGCGTGAAGTCCTTCTTGTTTTGGAGGACGCGGATGGCGTGAAGTCCGCGGGCGGACTCGCCGCCGGATTCGACGTAGGCGGGGAAGTTTTCGCGCTTGGGACTGTCGGGGCCGGCGGCGGTCCAGGGCCAGTTATTCACGTTGAAGAGCCAACCTGCTTTGGGGTTGAGTAAGTTGGGCGCTTCGTTGACTTCGAGGAGGCCCTTGTACTCGGTGGCGGGATTGCTGCCGTCTACGGGGCGGGTCCAATCGAACGCGGTGTCGCGGCGCGGGATGTAATTGCCGTGGAAGTAAGCGATAGTGCCGGTGTCGTCGGCGAAGATCGTGTTGTTCGACGAGTTGGCCTTGAGTTCCATGGTCTGGAGGAAGGAGCGGTAGTTGGCCGCCTTGGTGCGGAGGTAAGACTGCGTGAGCGCCTTGATGGGCTCCTGCATGAGGCGGATGGCGATCCATTTGCCATTGGCCTCGCGGACGATGGGGCCGTGGTGGGTGCGGTAGACGGTGAACTTCTTTTCGCCCATGCCGGTCGCGGTGCGATAAGGAACGGTGATTTCGGCGGCGGCGACGGGGCGTTCTTCGTCACCGTATTTGTAAGTGTAGCCATCCCCCTTTTTGGTGACGGTCTCGAGGTATTCGTCGACCGCGTCAACGCCGCTCGAAGTGTGCATCCAGCCGGCGTGTTCGTTGAAGCCCTGATAGATGAAGAACTGTCCCCAGGTGGAGGCTCCGTAGGCGTTGAGGCCTTCGTCGCTCGTCATCTGCAATTCCGAGCGGAAGAAGAAAGAGGTATGGGGATTGATGAGGAGGAGGGCGTGTTTGGTGGCGGAGTTGGAGGGCGCGATGGCGAAGCCGTTAGAGCCGGTGGGCTCGGCCTCGACGAAGGGGTCGGCCTTGGGCAGTGAGGCGAGGGGGACCTTGCCGTAGAAGGACTGGAGCTGATTGAGATTGATGCGTTCGATGTCGCCGCCGATCGAACCCTCGGTGAAGGAGAGGGCCATCCAGGGTTCGAAGTGCTGGATGACGCGAGGATGCGTGGCGGGATGCGTGGCGAGGTAGTAGTTGAGTCCGTCGGCCCAGGCGTTCATGAGGGATTGGAGCCAGCCGGGGCTATCGCCGTATAGATTCTTGAGCTCGGCGGGGGCGATGAAGAGCTTCATGCGCAGGTCTTGATAGATGCGCGATTCGCCTTCGGCTTCGGCGAGGCGTCCGAGAGAGTTGAGGTAGTTGGTTTCGACGCGATTGAAGTCGTCCTCGGCCTGGGCGTAGATCATGCCGAAGACGGCGTCGGCGTCGGTCTTGCCGTGGATGTGAGCAATGCCCCAGTCGTCGCGGAGGATGGTGATGTTGGCGGCCTGCTGCTTCCAGCGGTCGAGATCGGCGGCGAAGGAAGTGAAGGCAAGGGCGAGGAGGAGGGCTAGCTTTTGCATCTGGTCGATTTTAGCGTACTGGGGTGGGCCACCGATGGAGGACGCGTAAGAGAGTTGGGAAAAGACAAGAGAAGATTAATGGGCCACGGATAGGCGGGGATGAACACGGCGCGACAGAGCCACAAATAAAAGAGAAAACCTTTAGCCGCCGATGAACGCCGATAAAAAGGAGGGCTCAGGGTTGAACTGGTCGAATCTGGCGGATGTAAATAGGACGCGATGGATTGCGTGGATCTGGCGAATCGGTAGGTGCTAATACGGAGCCAGGGGTGAGAATCAATATCGGGGGATGGTGGGGTCGACCTGGGTGGTCCAAAGGTCGATGCCGCCGGTGAGGTTGGTGATGTTTTGGTGGCCGCGGTGGGCGAGGGCTTGGGCGACTTGCATGCTGCGCATCCCGTGGTGGCAGATGATGACGAGTTCGACATCGCCGGGAAGGTGGTCGATCCAGGTGGCGGCCTGGCTCATGGGGAAGGGGCGGGCGCCTTCGATGGACGCGATCGCGAGTTCTTCGGGCTCGCGCACGTCGATGAGTTCGAGGCGTTCGCCGGCGGTCAGGCGCGCGTTGATTTCGGCGGGGGTGGCGGATTTCACCTGGGGCATTTCTCCAGTTTAGAGGAGGTCGGTGCGCTCGCGTAGCGCGGGCCAGAATTTCTCTGTGGTGGTGAGGTCGAGGTAGTTGTGCCCAGTCGCGGAGGGAGTCAGTTGGAGCAGGCCATCGACGGTCATCTGGATGAGTTCGAGCGGGAAGGCGGGATAGCTCGGTGGGGAGTCGGTGCGATTGGTGCAGACGAGGCCGTGGCCGGGCTGCCATTTATAGATGCCGAAAGGGATGAGGTCGGGCTTCCCTGCCCTGATGCCAAAACTCTGGAGGAGGAACTCGTCGGCGCCGAGCCAGCAGCACCAGAAGCCGCGGGAGGCGCGGTCTTCGTCGTATTCGATGGCGTAGTTTTCGGGGGCGAACTCGAGGAAGAAGTTGCGGAATTGCGGCGGGATTTCACGCGGAGGAGTGGCTGGCGGCGCGGGCGGATCGCCGCGGCGGAGGGTGAAGAGAATCATCGGACGCTGGAGCAGGATCGGTGTGGCCCTCTCGAAATGAGGGCGGAAGTGTTCGAACCAGCCAGGATCGGCGGGGAGTTGATCGAGGTGGCGCATGAGGGCCGGGTGATAGAGGGTGGGGCGGAGCAGGCGATCGTAGGTGCGGTAGAGCGCCTGGCGATCGGCGTCGCCGGGTCCGGCGGAGTACTCGGGAAGGGTGCAGACGCGGCGAGCCTTGCTGTCGTCGACGTGGAAAAACGGGGCGCGGAGGAGGGTGGCGTAGATCGGGTCCTCGGCGGGGCTGGGGAAGATGTAGTCGGTGTTCCAGGGGAGCGCGGTCTCTTCCCACGGGAAAGCGATTTCGAATTTGTCGCGGACCAGGCTGAAGAGATCGCCATCGGCGCGGAGGAGTCCGCCGACCTGGCGGCGGGGGCGATTCGTGCCTTCGGGCGCGATGGGGAGAAGGTCGACGAAGACGCCTTCCTGGATGGCGGAGACGCGGTCCCACGGCTGGACGTCGAGAACGTAGAGGACGCCGGGCGCGGTCGGTGCGATGTGCCAGGCGGGGAAAGTCAGATGGGCGGGCGGCGCGCCGATCGCGGTATCGGGGCGGCCTTCGAAGCGGTGGGTGGCGAACCAGAGGGCGACTTCGAGCGAAGGCGTGACGTCGATGTAGGAAGTCTGATAGCCGTAGTGCTGGACGAGGGCTTCGGCGAAGACGAAGTCCGAGACGCCGACGCGGAGATCGAGGGTGGAGAAGCGGGCGAGTTTCAGGAGATCGCCGACCAGGGAAAGCATGCCGGACTTGATGAACCAGTGGCGGATGCCGGTCTCGAAGTACTCGGCGGCGGGGCGGGTTTGGCGGATGCGGCCCATGGAACTCAGGAGTGTCCCGTAGTCCTTCGTCTGGCCGCGGAAGACGCGGGTGGCGCCGGCCGCGGGCGAGGGGAGTGCCGCTATGCAATCAAGCAGTTGGCGATAGCTGGTGACGCGGCTGGCGGGCATATTCACTTTAGTAAGTTATAGGCTAGGGTAGCGCTTTCCCCAGTACTGCTGTAGTCCTTCGGACACTTGACCCATCCCGGCGCGAAAACGAATAATAGGAAACCATGTCATCTGGGACTACTGTGGCTCAACTTGCACCGGAACCGATCAATCCGACCCTGCCTTTTAATGAAGCGCTGAACGGCCTGCTAGCATTGACGAACCTGCTAGGTTCGCTGCGTCCTCCGGAGGGTTCGGCCGCGGGCGCGATGCCGATGATCGTGCTGACGGCGGCGGGGATCGAGATGCGGATGAGCGATTCGGCGCCGATGGCGAAGGGCGCGCACGCGATCAACGAAGTCCAGAAGGAATGGCTGCAGAAGATCGAGGACGGATTGGATTCGCTGCGCAATGCGACGGCGGATTTGAAGGCCACGTTCGACGAGAATGCGAAGAAGGTCGACGCCACGCTGGCGGCGCACGCCACGGCGATCGAAGCGGCGCGCGCGGCGCTGACGCAGAACGAGCAGCTCATGGAGAGCATGGTGGAGCTGATGGGTCCGGCGGATTTCACGCTGCCGAATGCGGAAGAGTTCGCCAACATCTCGTAGTTCAGCGCTTCCCTTCGGGAAGTGGGACATGCGGCAAAAGACGATCGCCTGTCCCAGTGACCTTTCCCACTGATGTACGTTCAATAGCAGAAGAAAGTTCGCGGACAATGGTATCTCTATTGTAAGGAGACCATTTTGTCCGAAGTTACAACTCCGTTAAGCGCCGAAGAACTGCGCAAAATGGACGCGTGGTGGCGCGCGGCCAACTATCTTTCCGTCGGGCAGATTTATCTGTACGACAATCCTCTCCTGAAGACTCCCCTGAAGCTGGAGCATATCAAGCCGCGCCTGCTGGGCCACTGGGGAACGACTCCGGGGCTTAACTTCATCTACGCACATTGCAACCGCGTGATCCGTAAGTACGATCTCGACATGATCTATGTCACGGGACCGGGGCACGGCGGTCCGGGACTGGTGGCGAACACTTACCTGGAAGGGACGTACAGCGAGTTCTGGCCGCACATCGCGGAGAACGAAGAGGGGCTGAAGCGGCTGTTCAAGCAGTTCTCCTTTCCGGGTGGGATTCCGAGCCATGTGGCGCCGGAGACTCCGGGGTCGATTCACGAAGGCGGCGAGCTGGGGTATTCGCTGCTGCACGCGTATGGCGCGGCGTTCGACAATCCCGATCTGTTCGTGACGTGCGTGATCGGCGATGGCGAAGCGGAGACGGGAGCGCTGGCGGCGAGCTGGCATTCGAACAAATTTTCAAATCCCGAGCGCGATGGCGCGGTGATCCCGGTCCTGCATTTGAACGGGTACAAGATCGCGGGGCCGACGGTGCTGGCGCGGATGGAGCGCGAAGAGCTGGAGAAGCTGCTCGAGGGGTACGGATACAAGCCGTACTACGTGGAGGGCCACGATCCGCAACTGCTGCATCCGGCGATGGCGAGCGTCATGGATGCGGTCATCGCGGAGAATCGCGAGATTCAAAACGAGGCGCGGGCCAACGGGTTTAAGGAGCGTCGCGCGGTGCCGATGATCGTGTTGCGGACACCGAAAGGGTGGACGGGGCCGAAGGTGGTCGACGGCGTGCAGATCGAAGGCACGTTCCGCGCCCATCAGGTGCCGCTATCGGAGTTGGCGACGAAGCCGGACCACATCAAGATCCTCGAAAGCTGGATGAAGAGCTACCGGCCCGAGGAGCTGTTCGATGCGAACGGCAAACTGATGCCGGAGATCAAGGAGCTCTCGCCGAAGGGCGAGCGGCGGATGGGGGCGAATCCGCACGCGAACGGCGGGCTGCTGTTGAGGGACCTGTCACTGCCGGACTTCCGCGATTACGCGGTGAAAGTTCCGAAACCGGGCTCGGTGAAGGCGGAGGCGACACGGGTGATGGGCGTGATGCTGCGCGATGTGATGAAGCGCAATCTGGAATCGCGCAACTTCCGCGTGGTGGGGCCGGACGAGACGAATTCCAACCGCCTGGGCGCGCTGTTCGAAGTCACGGATCGCGTGATGACCGAAGTGATTCTGCCGAACGACGACCACGTGGGACCGCGCGGGCGGGTGATGGAAGTCCTGAGCGAGCACATGTGCGAGGGCTGGCTCGAAGGCTATTTGCTGACCGGCCGGCACGGGTTCTTCTCGTGCTACGAGGCATTCATCCATATCGTCGATTCGATGTTCAATCAGCACGCGAAGTGGCTGAAGGTGACGCAGCATATTCCTTGGCGGAGACCGATCGCGTCGTTGAATTATCTGCTGACGTCGCACGTGTGGCAGCAGGATCACAACGGGTTCAGCCATCAGGATCCGGGCTTTTTGGACCACGTGGTGAACAAGAAGGCGGACGTGGTGCGCGTGTATCTGCCGCCGGACGCAAACACGCTGCTCTCGGTGACGGACCACTGTTTGCGCAGCCGCAATTACGTGAACGTGATTGTGGCGGGGAAGGCTCCTGCGCTGCAATGGCTGGAGATGGACGCGGCGATTGTGCACTGCGCGAAGGGGATCGGGATCTGGAGTTGGGCGAGCAACGATCAGGGGCAGGAGCCGGACGTGGTGATGGCGTGCTGCGGCGACGTGCCGACGCTGGAGACGATGGCGGCGGTGGATCTGCTGCGCAAGAATCTGCCCGATCTGAAAGTGCGCGTGGTGAACGTGGTGGACCTGATGACCCTGCAGCCTTCGAGCGAGCATCCGCACGGGCTGAACGATCGCGAGTTCGACTCGCTCTTCACGGCCAACAAGCCGGTGGTGTTCGCGTTCCACGGATATCCGTGGTTGATCCACCGGCTGACATACCGGCGGACGAACCATGCGAATTTGCACGTGCGCGGGTATAAGGAAGAAGGCACGACGACGACGCCGTTCGATATGACGGTGTTGAACGACCTGGATCGCTTCCATCTCGCGATCGATGTGTTGGATCGCGTGCCGCGATTGCGCGATGTTGCGGCGCACTTCCGGCAGGCGCTGCGCAATAAGCTGATCGAGCACACGCAATACGTGAGGGAGCACGGGGAAGACATGCCGGAGATTCGCGAGTGGCAGTGGAAGGGGTGAAGGGCGAGGGTCTCCGGAAAACGGCCGGGCGAGCTCGCGTACTGGTCATCAACGCCGGGTCGAGCAGCGTCAAGGTGAGTTTGTTCGAGGTCGGAGAGGATCTGCTGCCGTCGTCCGTGTGGGAGGGGAACGGCGAACCCGGGGAGCCGCTGGAGACTGTGATTGCGGGCATGGATCGCGCGGGGATTGGCGCGGTCGGGCATCGGATTGTGCATGGCGGGGATGTATTTCGCGAGAGCGTGCGGATTACGCCGGAGGTGCGCGCAGCGATCGCGCGCTTCGGTGAACTGGCGCCGGAGCACAACCGCTTGGAAGTCGCGATGATCGAGGCAGCGGCGCGGATCTTCGGGCCGGAGATGCCGCAGGTAGCGGCGTTCGATACGGCGTTCCATGGCACGCTCGCGCCCGAAGCATACGTGTACCCGGGGCCGTACGAATGGCTGGATCGGGGAATCCGGCGGTACGGCTTCCACGGGATCAGTCATCAGTACGTCTCGGGGCGCGCGGCGGAGATATTGGGGGGCCCGCGGCGGATGATCACCTGCCATCTGGGGAATGGCTGCTCGCTGGCGGCGATCCGCGACGGGCGGAGTGTCGACACGACGATGGGTTACACGCCGCTGGATGGGCTGATGATGGGGACGCGGTCGGGGTCGGTGGACCCGGGCATTCTGATTCACCTGATGCGCAACCGGGGGCACAGCGTGGAGGATCTGGATCGCATGTTGAATCGCGAATCGGGACTGAAGGGCGTGTCGGGGATCTCGGGCGATATGCGGCAGGTGATCGCGGCGATGAAGCGCGGGGACGAACGGGCACGGCTGGCGTTCGACATCTACGTGGGGAGGCTGGCTTCGGGAATCGCCGGACTGGTGCCGGAACTGGGCGGACTGGAGGCGCTGGTGTTCACGGCCGGCGTCGGCGAGAATTCCGCGGAAGTGCGGGCTGCGGCCTGTGGGCGGCTGGAATGGCTCGGCGTGAAGATCGACCCCGCGAAGAATGACGGCGCGAAGAATGACGGCGCGAAGATCGATGGCGCGAAGAATGACGCTCCCGAAGGGGATCGCGAAATCTCGGGCGCGGATTCACGGGTGCGCGTGCTGGTGGTCCACACGAAAGAGCAGTGGCAGATTGCGAAAGAGTGCTGCCGAATTCTTCAGACCACCCGCGAGCGGTAGCGGCACAGAGCGAGCAGCGCGAGCACGCCGGAGCCGAAGCCGAGAAAGGTAGCGGGCTCGGGCAGCGCGGTGCCTTGCATGATCGGGTCGCCGAGCGGACCGAGGATGGGCATCACAAAGGTGGTCCCATCGGGATTGAGCTGGAAAATGGCGGAGCTGATGGGCGGATCGGCGCCCGCGCTCGATTTTTCGCTCGCGCCCCAGAAGGCGGGCTCAGGCGAGTACAATCCATCGGGGGTCGCGCTGGTGGAGCGGTTGATGGTGAGTTGGAACTCGGCGATGGGATGCGGTATGCCGTGGCCGAGGCTGGGACCGAAGCCGTCGGTGCCCTGGAATGCGGAAGGACGAGGTCGGGATCGCCGGGTAACAGGAGGGTCCAACCGGAGCCGGCGCCGACATCGAAGGAGCCATTAGAGCCAATCGGCGCGGGGGTTCCGATGGGGCGTTCGAAGACCTGGAGGGGCGAACTTGCAGGGATTCGAACGAGGTAGGAATTGCCTTCGGGCTGGACTTCGAAGAAGACGTCGAAGAAGGACGCGGTCGCGGCACCCGCCCAATAGTCGTACATCAGATACAGGATGCTCCGGTTGTTGACGAGTCCCTGCTCGACGTAGAGAGTCGCGCCGCCGGCGGCGCCAACTTCCACTCTCGGGGAGTGGTGAAAGCGCCATCGGTTTGGTGGGCGCAGGATCCGATACTGATGCCGAATGCTGGAAGGGCTGCGCCGAAGAACAACAAACCGGCGGACATGGCTTTTGAGAAAAGGCTATTCTATGAGAAATCGCACAGAGCTGCAATCGGAACCAGGACTCAACGGTAACGTGCGGAAATGTCGAAACGCCTTCGGAATATCCCCGTTTTTCTCTGGGGCGCAACTCCTACCGAGGGTGATGCGCCCCACCTTTTTGCCGCCGGTTAGTGAGTCATCGTATAAATCACGAAATCGACACCAAGGCGAATTCCAAGATAGGAAAACTTCTGCGGATACTCGGGATTGTCGGCTAACTGCCAGGAATCTCCGAGATCGTTATTAAAGGTGATGGCTACCACCACGCGTCCGTGGTCGTCCCGGACGCCGCGCCATGCCGGCTCCTTCCCATCGGCGCGATAAGTTACACCGGAGCGCTGCATCGAGCGGTAATTGCCCACTTGAAATCTCTCCTGGACATCGTAGGCCGTATGGAAGATCGGTTCTTCGGGCGGCAGGTCTACAATCTCGCGGTCGGGGAAGATCTTCTTCATGCCGGCGACGAAGCCCTCCCATTCGCGCGTGCCGAAGAAGCTATCGCAGAGCATGAAGCCTCCGCGGAGGAGGTACTCGCGGATCTTAGCGGCCTCGGAGTCGGTAAGATTCCAGTTGGTGGGCATGCCGACGTGGAGGTAGGGCCAGTAGTAGATCTCGTCGCCATCGTCGGGATTGACGGGTTGTTCGACGGAGCGGACGTCGATGCGGGTGAGGCGGCGGATGGCGAGGGCGAAGGTGCGATCGCCGCGCGGATAATCGACGGTCCAATTGGTGCCGCCGTTGAGCCAGTTGCCGCCGCCGCGTCCGCGCCCGAAACCGCCAGCGCCGCCGGAAGGATACATCAGACGTCCGAGGACGAGCTCGGCTTTGTTGAGGTAATCGGGCGGAAGCGCGGCTTCACTGTCGCGGCCTTCCATGGGAGTGTATTCGCGGAACGGACGCTGGAAAGCGAAGGCGGCGGTGATGCCGGCGAGCAGCGCGGCGAACGCGAGAAAGCGGTTCGAAAGTACGCGCGAGCGCTGCATCGATGATGGAAGTATACAGCGCATGCAAGCGCGCACCATCACTGCACTTGCAAAGAAATGTTAAGAAGGCTGCGCCTGTGTAGACCCGTTGAGATGTGCGGCGTAGGCTTCAGGCGAAAGGCCTATCCAAAGCGATCCGGGAGAATCGGGGATCCGCGTGTGAGATCATCTTCTTGATCCCCGCGGGGCGCTCGGGAGAAGTGCGGGCGTGGGCGCGGCGGCGGTCGACGCGGACCCTCATGCGGAAGGCGGCGCGCGCGATGGCTATCGCACGACGAGCCTGTATTACGACACGTACGGGTTCGACGTGTTCCATCAACGCGGCCCATTTGCGCGCGGCTAATACCGGGTGCGGCGCTATCGCCATCCGGGGTTGGCGCTTCTGGAGCGCAAGCTGCGCAGCGAGAACGTGATCACCCCGCATAAAAGAAGGCGAAGACATCGACAGCAGGGCCGCGAAGCCAGCCAGAGCCGCGTCCGTCAGGGGGCGCTGGGCCTTTGACAGGCGCTCCGTTAAAGGAGACAGAGTCCTCGAACCCCCGTGATCAGCCCTTGGTCTTCGAGTTATTTGAAAAATGGTCAAGTAACTCTTCCAGCCGTCATCTGCTGGTTGTCATCTGCTGGTTGAGCTCTTCGACGAGTTCCGATATCCGTTGAGTACGCCCGATCGAGGACCTCGCAGGTGACGCCCGCTCTACCGTAATTGGCTGGCCGGGAGGCGTTCGCGCACGCGTCGCGCCTGGGCCATGTGACGGCGTTCGTGCGCCGCCGTCAATGCGAGGGTGGCGCCAAGGCTGAGCTTAAAGAGCTTGGTGATCCGCGTCAGGACCTTGACGCGCCGCAGATCCAGGCCATCCGCGCGCTCGATCTGGATTCCCAAATGGCGTTGCACATGCAAAAAGGTGGGCAGGATGCCGGTCACGGGTTGGCCGTGAAGCGGCACAAA
>JAOAPT010000729.1 GCA_025463045.1 Candidatus Solibacter sp. | reverse complement strand
GCGGCGCAGGCCGGCAATCTCCACTACCGCCTCAAACCCGGTGACTACGTAAACCCCGGGACCCTGCTCGCCCATCTCGGGTCCGCTGAGCTGCGCTCGCCTGTGCCCGGCGAAGTCCGCGCCCTCGATATCCCCGAAGGCGGCGCCGCCAAACCCGGCGATCCCGTGGCCGAACTCGCAGCCGACCAGAACCACGTCTGGGAGGCGCTGCGCGCTCTATATTTGATCGGCACACCGACGGATGCCGAAGACGTGGAGCGCTTCACCCGCCCCTTGCCCGGTATCTCCGAGAAGGTCGCCAGTCAGGCGCGCCTGACTCTGCAGGCCATTCAGTCGCGCGCGGCTGTAAAACCTTGAGAAAGCCAAACCTTAAAGAAACGAGAAAGCCAAACCTTAAAGAAACGCAATCTGGCCTTGTACCTGCTCTATTAGCCGGCATGAAGCTCAACACTGCACGTTTTACCCTCGCGATGATTCTCGCGGTCGCGCCGCTCGCATTCTCCCAGACCGCCGGCCAGGACATGAAACAGGCCGGTAAGGACATGAAGCAGGCTGGTAAGGACACGGGAGAGGCCGCCAAGAGCACGGCTAAGGCCACCAAGAAGACCACCAAGAAGGCTGCGAAAAAGGTGAAGCACGCCACCAACAAGGCAGCCGCGAAGGTGGAAGACAAAACTCGAGATAAGCAGTAATTCGAGTCGCTTCGACGCCGGCGCGCGCGTCCGATTTTGCCTTCATTTTCTAACCTTTCGATGTGGCGAAACCTCCGCCATTCATGCGATAGTAATGAGGAGCAGGGCGCTCTGCCTGCGCGAGGTAATTTGAAAAAGTCTTTTCTCTTGTTCGGTTTTTTACTCTTCTTAGTCCAGGCAAAAACCTCCCAGTTGGCATGCATCGTTTTGAACACCGCGAATTGGGGGACAGGCCGTCTTCCTTCCGATTGGCAGATCAAGATCAATCACGGAAAGCCGGATATCTCCGTCTGCAACGATGGCGATAGCTGCCTGCATCTGAAGAGCGACAAGAGTTCCTTTGCACTCGAACACCGCGTTGACGTCGACCCTTACCAGATGCCCTATCTCACCTGGCGTTGGAAGGTCGCTCAGCTGCCCCCAGGCGGCGATTTCCGGCGGGCGTCTACCGACGATCAGGCCGCTCAGGTCCTGGTCGCATTCGACGATAAACGAATCCTCACTTACATCTGGGATAGCAGCGCCCCGAAAGGCACCTTTCAGAGCGCCAGCAATATTCCGTTAGTGCACATCTATGCCGTGGTCTGCCAGTCCGGCACCGCCGAGGCGAATAAATGGATTGCCGAAAGCCATAACATTGCCGCCGATTACGAACGCGCATACGGCAGATCCGCGCCGCGCGTAAAGGGCCTGCGCCTCCAAATCAACTCCCAACACACGGGCACCACCGCCGAGAGTTACTTCGGCGAGGTCGCCTTCCGCAGTATCCAGCAGTAATGATGCTGGTCACCGGCGGTACCGGCTTCATCGGTACACATCTCCTGGAACGCCTCGCCGCCACCCATGCGTCCGTGCGCGCCCTGGTGCGCCGCCAGCGATCCCCGCGAATCCTTCCGGCCGGAGTCGAGGCCGTCTATGGTGACCTCTCGACGGGCGAAGGCGTTGCAGCCGCACTTGACGGCGTGAACACCGTCATTCATCTTGCCGGCGTCACCAAAGCGCTCCACACCGACGATTACTACTCGGGCAACGTTCGCGCCACCGAGAAGCTGGCGCACGCCGTCGCCGGGCGCGGCCTCCGCCTGGTTCACGTCAGCTCGCTCGCCGCCATCGGTCCGGCCGACGCCGGGCGCCCCGTCCGCGAAGACTCCGACCCTCACCCGCTCACTCACTACGGGAAATCCAAGCTCGATGCCGAACGCGTCGTCCGCGATCTAACGCCGGACGCCGTCATCGTCCGGCCGCCGGTAGTTTACGGACCCCGCGATACCGACGTCTTCCACCTCCTGAAATCGATCTCCAAGGGACTGGTGCTCGAAATTGCCGGCGGAGAGCGCTGGTTCAGCGCCATCTATGTGAAGGATCTTGTCGAAGGGCTGCTCGCCGCCGCCCGCGCACCGCGCGCCGCCGGACGCTCCTACTTCCTCGCCCACGCCAAGCCCGTCTCGTGGACGCAGCTCGAGGCTGCCGCCGCCACCATCATGTCGCGAACTCCGCGCGTCATCACCGTCCCGTTCGCTGTTGCCAACGCCGTCGGCGCGGCCGCCGAGCTCTGGGCGCGCATCACGCGGACTCCGGGCATCATCTCCCGCGAAAAGATCGCCGAAGCGCGCTGTATGGCCTGGACCTGCGACACGCGCCGCGCCGCTGAAGAGCTCGGCTTCGTCGCCTCCACCTCGCTTGAAGCCGGACTCGGCGAGAGTCTCGCGTGGTACAAGGAGGCCGGATGGCTCGCGTACTAACCGCGGACAAAGCCTTCCCGGTAATGGTCGCCGACCGCCGCTTTTGGGCCGTCGACAAGGTCATCCTCGCGTATTTCGCCTTCGCCATCGTGATTCTCGCCGGCTGGTGGAGCCGGATCGAAGGCGCGCCATGGCTGCTCGCCGCCAACCTGTTGGGCGGAGCGCTGATCGTTTACGAAGTCAAACGGCCCAATCCGACGAGCTGGTTATTTCGGAACTGGTACCCGCTTCCCTACGTAGCTTCCTGTTACAAGGAAATGGCGCTCTTTATTCCGGCTGTACGGCACAGCAATGGCGATCTCTGGCTCTCGAACCTCGATGCCGCTATCTGGGGAGCGCATCCCACGGTATGGCTGGAGCGCATCCACAATCCCGTCTTGACCGAGTTTCTGCAGGTAGTCTATACGCTATTTGTGCCGGCTGTTCTCTTTGTTGCTTTCATCCTCTGGAAGCGTCGGGAAACCGGAAAGTTCCAATATTACGCTTTCTTAATCGCTCTCGGATTCCTGGCCTCTTATCTCGGTTACATGGCAGTTCCCGCGCGCGGCCCGCGATTTCTCCTGAAAGATTTGCAGCACATTCCACTGCGCGGTTTGTGGCTTTTCCAGGGTATGCAGAGCGCTCTCGACAAGCTGGAATCTGCCCATTATGACTGTTTTCCGAGCGGTCATACGGAGCTCACCATCCTCGCGTGGTGGGGTAGCCGAATGGTCTCAAACTCGTATTTCCAGCTCTATTTCGCCTACACTCCGTTCATCATTTTTGCTACAGTTTATCTTCGATACCACTATACGGTTGACTTGATGGCGGGTGCGGCGACCGCTGCCATCTTGATCATGGCGGCGCCCGTTCTTTACCGAAGGCTTTCGCCAAAGGGGCTATGATTGGCAGGAATTGAGGTCGTTGCGGTAGACAACAAGAAGGCGCTAAATGAATTTGTCGAGTTGCCGTTTGCGATCTACAAAGACGACCCCCATTGGGTGCCTCAGCTACGAATCGCGGTGAAGGAACTGTTGGACCGCGAGAAGCATCCGTTTTACGCCAATGCGGACGCGGAGTTTTTTCTCGCCCGGCGCGATGGCCGGGTGGTCGGCCGCATTGCCGCCGTCGTGGACCGGAATCACAACCGGTTTCATGAAGAGAATGCCGGGTTTTTTGGGTTCTTTGAATGTGTGAACGATGTAGACGTGGCTCGCGCGCTGCTGCTCAAGGCGCGGCAATGGACCTTCGAACGCGGCGCGACTTTTCTGCGCGGCCCGGTCAGTCCATCCACGAACTACGAGTGCGCTATGTTGATTGACGGATTCGATTCCGCGCCCATGGTGATGATGACGTACAATCCCCGGTATTATCCGGAGTTAATGGATCGTGTCGGCCTCAAAAAGGCCAAGGATCTGTACGCCTATTTATCGAACGCCAACACCATCGGCATGAAGAAGATCGACCGCGTCGCCGAAAAGGTTCTAAAGACTAACGGAGTGCGCGTTCGTCCCATCAACATGAAAGACTTCCAGAAGGATGTCGAGAAGGTCTGGGAAATCTACGGTGCCGCCTGGATGCGAAACTGGGGATTCATCCCCATGACCCGCGAAGAATTCTTCCTGATGGGCAAAGAGATGAAGATGATTCTCAAGCCCGAACTGGTGCTTATCGGCGAAGTCGGCGATCGCGTAGTGGGCTTTGCGCTCGCTTTGCCGGACGTAAATCAGGCCCTGAAACCGGCCAACGGAAGCCTCTTTCCAACGGGGCTCCTCAAAATCCTGTATTATCAACGTTTGATCAAAAATGTACGGGTCCTCGCGCTGGGAGTCGTGGAGGAGTACCGCGCATCGGGGCTGGCGGCCGCTTTTTACGCCACGCTGGTCCGCAATGCGAGGAAGTTGGGTTTCGGCGATTGCGAGATGTCGTGGATTCTTGAAGACAACGTGCTCATGAATCGCTCGTTAGAAGTGATGGGAGCCAAGCGGTACAAGACATATCGAATTTATGAATGGAACTGAGGACCATGCGCGTATCGACTAGCGATATCACCGGCAAAAGAAAGGGCAGTGGCTCGAACGATATATTCGAGAAATGCCGAAATTTCACTCGTCCGAGTGATTTGCAGGCCGCCGGGCTTTACATGTACTTCGAGGTCTTCGGCGATCGCGAAGGCTGTGGAGCTGGCGAGGTCCGCATGGGGCGCCGCAAAGTGCTGATGTTCGGGTCCAATGATTACTTGGATCTGATCACGCATCCCAAGGTCAAGGAAGCCTCCGTCCAGGCGCTTAAGAGATACGGCAGCGGCTGCAGCGGCTCACGCCTGCTCAATGGCACGCTCGATCTTCACGTCAAACTGGAATCCGAGTTAGCCTCTTTCGTTCATAAAGACGCGGCAATTATCTTCGGCACCGGCTTCCAGGCCAACTACGCCACGCTCAGCGCGCTGACCGAGAAGGGCGACGTGATGGTCTGCGACCACAACCTGCATGCCAGCCTGGTCGAGGGCGCGCTCCGCTCGCCTGCCCGCACCGTCCGTTTCCGCCACAATGACATGGAGCACTTCGAGCGCTGCCTCGAAAACTGCCCGCCCGAAGAGAAGATTTTCATCGTCAGCGAAGGTGTCTTCAGCATGGAAGGCGACATCGCCGACCTGCGCGGCATCCTGAAACTCGCCAAGCCTTACGGCGCCCGCACCTATGTCGATGAAGCGCACGGCATCGGAGTTCTCGGCGAGACCGGCGCCGGCGCCGCCGAACACCTCGGCGTGCTCGACGACGTCGATATCGTCATGGGCACGTTCAGCAAATCTCTCGCATCGGTCGGCGGCTTCATCGCCGGCGAACGCGCTGTCATCGACTACCTGAAGCACACCGCGCGCCCGTTCGTTTTCTCCGCCAGTCTTCCGGCGGCCAGCGTCGCTGCCGTCGGCGCCGCGCTGCAGATCATGAAGAAGGAACCGGAGCGCCGCCTGCACCTCTTGCGCATCGCGCAACTTCTCCGCGACGAACTGCGCTCGCGCGGCTTCAACGTCCTGCCCGGCGAGACGGCGATCGTCCCCGTCGTGATCCAGCAGGAGCTCGACCTCTGCCGCTTGTGCAAGGCGCTGCTCGAGGAAGGAATCTACATCAACCCGGTGCTCCGCCCGGCAGCCGCGCAGAATCTGCTGCGCATCTCCTGCACCGCCGCTCACACGGAAAAGCACGTGGAGCGGCTGGTCGCCACCCTGGTCCGTGTCGCCGGCGAACTAGGCATCGAACGCTAGGTTACGCGCTCCATCCGCGCTGCGTCCGCTAGGAAGAACGAGCCGCATCAGCGTCGCGACGCCGAGCCCCAATCCGAGCCGCGACCGTCAGGAAGCGGTGGCCCCCTCGCTCGCGCCTCTAACTGATCTCTTAACCTAAGTCCCGCCCTCTACTGCGTGAGTCGCATACTGCTCGCCAGCACCCGCAACTCCGCTTCCGCTTCCAGCACCAGCCGCTCCAGATTCTCCGAGACGTGGTGCGCCGCATCCAACTCCACGTGCTTGCACGTCGTCACCAGATTGACCGCTCCCATCTGGAGCGCGCTTCCCTTGATCGAATGCGCCTGCGACGCGGCCGTCACCAGGTCGCCGGACTCCACCGCCTTGCGCAACACGTGCAGCCGCTCTCCGACATCCTGCTTGAACAATTCGATAAGTTCTTCGATCACCTTTTCGCCGCCGGACTGCGCGAGATGGTGAAGCTCCGCAGGCAGAACCCAGCCGGCGTTCGCCGTGTGCGCCATATGGTTAAGTCTTGCCGCAGTAACGCCAGCCAACAACGCTATCTTTAGTTAGAGAGCGTACGGGCAGCACTGTTTCATAACTCGGGTGAGTTACCTGTTGGCCACATACCGGCGCGCCCATACCAATTCCGGACGCGGGCTCTCGGCGTCCCCGGCAATCTCGATCAGTTGCCGGGCGTAGGCGCGAGCCTCCTCTGCCTGCCCGGCCCGCTCGGCGGATCTCGCCGCTCCCGCCGTTGCATTGAAGCGCCTGGGTGCAGTCTTCAGTACCGCCAGGTACTCCCGCAGCGCGTCCGCCGCCGCGCCGTTCTCCAGCAGCAGATCCGCCAGTATCTCGCGCACCGGAAGCAGCGCTCCGGGAGTTACCGGGTGCTTGTCCACCGCGTCCTCATGATCCGCGGCGGTCCGCAGCAGCCGCAGTCCCTCGTCCTTTTTCCCCTCCGCGTAGACGATCAGTGCGCGCGCCGCCTCCGATTGCGCACCGATCGAGCCCGACCAATCGTAGTCGCGCGTCACCGGCAGCGCCGCGCGGATTGCGTCGATCTGTTCCGCCTCGCGCCGCGCGCCCGCAACATCCCCCGCCCGCGCCGCCCCGATCGCTTTCGCATAACGCACCAGCGCCTCCGCATTGCGGAAGCGATTCCACGGGAACCACGATGGCTGAACTTCCAGCGCCGCGGCAGCCTTCCATTCGTGCCGTTCGAGTGCCCAGCGCGCCGGCAACGCCGCGAACGCATACGCCGCCGCGAACTGATTCTCGTCCAGCCTGGTGACCGCCGCCAATTCCGCCACCAACTTCTGCGCGCTCTTGTCCTTGCCCTGCTGCAGCCATGCGTAGACCAGATAATCCATCGCGTGGAGCTGATCGAATGCGCCGCCGCCTCCGTGCAGCCTCTGCGCCTGCGCGATTGCCGACCGCGCCGCCGCAGTGTTCGACGCAACGGAGTCGTCCCACAGTCCCAGGCGTGTGAAAATGTGCGACGGCATGTGCAGCGCGTGCGAAGAATCGGGTGCGATCTTCGCGTAAGCGCGCGCCGCCTGCAGACCCAGCTCCGCCGTGGACGGATAGTCCACGCTATGGATGATGTAGTGCGCCAGCCCGGGGTGATTCGGATACCGCGGCAAGAGTCCGTTCAGAATCGCGGCGCCCTCCTTCTGCCAGCGGTAGCTGCGGTCGGTCGGATCCAGATAACCGGTCGCCACCAGTTGCAGCGCGTGAAAAATCGCCGCCTCGTCGTCGCCGGGATAGTGTTCGCTCAGCTTGGCGAGCGCCCGCTCGTACGCCTTCGCGCGCGTCGTGTGATCTACCGTTTGCCATTCGCGGTAGAACACGGCGAGCGATTCGATGTACTCGCGCTCGCGTTCCGTCTTCGCGCCCGTCTCGACCGCCAGTTTCAACGCAGCAGCGCCTTGCTTCAGTTCCTCCGGGGACGGCGGCGCCCAGATCGGGTGATACCACGTGCGGGCAACTCCCCAGTGGGCCATGCCGCAGCCGGGGTCCGCCTTCGCCGCGTCGAGGAAGCCCAGCCGCGATTCCTCGTAGCCGAACGAATGCAGCAGCGCCGCGGCGCGCGCGATCAGCGGTTGCGCCGCTGCATTGCACGACGTGGCAAAGTTCACGCTGCCGAGTCCGGCGACGGCCTTGGCATGTCCGGAGTGATCTTCCTGGCCCGCCGCCGCGAGCGCTCCACACAGAATCACCAACATCAGGCGCATGGGATTGTTCCGATCCGGGCGTCGGTCGCCCTGCGAAGTTTCTATTTCATTTCACGCGGAGAATTTGGAGTACGCCGCGCCGCGCGCGCATAGCCGCCGATCCCCATCAGCAGCCCCAGCGTGAAAAGCAACCACGGGAACGAGTGCGGCATCCCGCCCGCCATGATGTTCCGATAGTCGATCGCGAACGATACCACGATCACGATCGCCCCGCTGAGAATCCCCGCCCAGTCCGCCGTCCGAAGGTGTACATGCGTCCCGCGTGCCTCGCTGCGCAAGTGCCATGTTCCCGCACCGATCATTGCCGCGGCGACCAGTGCCGGAGCCAGCACAGGCCCCACCCATGGCACCGGGATCAGGAAAAGAATGTCCCACGTGAACAGCGATTCCGGCCAGTTCAACAGCACCTTCAGGAACAGGTAAAACGAGAGATCCCAAGAGCCGAACGCGATCACGAACGCGGCGGCCCACTGCCCGGCGTTTTCCGCCACGGCGAGCGCGATCGCCGCCAGCATGAGGATCGTCGCCGCCTCCCGCCCGATCTCGATCACGAGCGTCTGCCGCTGCTCCGCGCCCGATCCGTGCAACTGCTCCAGCGTAAGCAGCGGAAACAAATCGCCCGGGGGCCGGCCCGGGTGAAATCGCTGCCGCGCCGGTTCGTGGAGCAGTCGCAGATAGCTGACCACTGCCGCCTCCAGGTAGCCGAAGGCGGTGCCGAACAGCAGCAGTGCGATCACGGTGCGCTTCCAGGGTAATTCGCGGGCGCTGAGCATCCTCAACCCAAGGCTACGCAACCCGCGGACTCCGCGCAACAGGTCGGGAATCGTACGGTCGCCTGCTGCGCAATCTGCGGCACTCGAAATGCCTATACGTCAGGGTGCTGATCGAACAACCGCGTACCACCCCCCGCCGTCCGATCCCGAGATGGCTGTGGATCGCTGGCCTCGTTCTGCTGGTTCTGCTCGCCGCCGGGGCGGTTCTGCTCATCCGGCAGTGGCCGTTCACGCGCGATGCGGTAACCCGGGCTCTCGAAGAGGCATCGGGCCGCCCCGTACAGATCGACAAGTTCACCGATTCGTACTTTCCTCCGGGTTGTACGGCCGAGGGCATCCGCTTTCTTCGCCACAAGCATCCCGAAGAGGCGCCGATTATTACCGTGCAAAAACTCGTGATCCAGGCAACTTTCGCGGGACTCATCGGCTCTCCCACGCGGCTCGCCGAGGTCCGCGTAGTCGGCATGCACATGATCGTCCCGCCCAAAAAGCCGGACGACAAGAACAAAGTCGCCCTGAATGCCGGACCCGGCGGGAAGTCGCTCGCCATTTCCAAAATCGTTGCCGATGGCGCGCTGCTCGAATTCATTCCGGAGGATCGCGGCAATCACTACCTGCTTAAAATCGAACGCCTCGGCATCACCGAAGTCGGGTCCGGCGCGCCTATGTTCTATCGCGCCACCCTGACCAATACCGTGCCGCCCGGCATCATCCAATCGGAAGGAAAGTTCGGACCCTGGAACCCGAACGACATCGGCGCGACTCCGGTCTCGGGCAGCTATACCTACGACGATATCGATCTGGCCCATTTCAAAGGCATCATGGGAACCGGCCACGCGCGCGGCGTCTTCTCCGGCCCTCTCTCGCGAATCCAGACTCACGGCTCGGTCGACGTAGCACGCTTTCAGGTCGAGGGCGGCAACCATCCGGTGGGCCTCTCTACCACCTATGAGGCGACCGTCAACGGAACCAATGGCGACGTGCTGCTGAATCCCGCCCTGGCAACTTTCCGCCGCACCCGCATCGAAGTGCGTGGTTGGATCGCCGCGCGCCCGGGCGAGAATGGCAAGTCCGCAAGCTTCGACGTCGGCGTGCCGCAAGGCCGCGTTGAAGATCTGTTATACCTGTTCACCAAAGACCAACCCGGGATGAGCGGTAACATTGTCGCGCATGGCAAATTCCTTTGGCTCCCCGGCGGTGAAAAGTTTCTCCGGAAGATTCGCCTCGATCTCGGGTTCGGCATGACCGGCAGCCGCTTCACGCACCCGAACACACAGGACAGCATCGACCGCATTAGCGAGAGCGCGCAGGGTGAAAAAAAGAAACAGCAGGATGAGGATCCGCGCACCGTGCTCTCCGAAATTCGCGGGAACGTTCAGCTCCGCCATGGCATCGCGACCATTTCCAAAACGACCTTCGATGTTCCCGGCGCGAATGCCGCCGTCGAGGGCACGTATAATCTGCTCGATCGAGAGCTCGACCTTCACGGTACGTTGGACACGCAAGGCCACCTCTCCGATACCACCTCGGGGTTCAAGGCCGTGGTCCTCAAGGCGATCACTCCGCTCTTCAGGAAACGCGGCCACACGCGAATCGTGCCGTTCCAAATCACGGGACACTATGGCCAGACCAAGGTTGGGATCGATTGGAAAAGAGATCTGTCGCGCAAGTAACGGTGGCAAAGAGTTTGCTCAATCCAAGGCGGGGTGAAAAATATGAAGCGTACGTTGGGAATGCTCGCATTAGCGGCCGTGCTGCTGCAGCCGGCGTCCATGTTCGGCGAAAAAAAACACCGCTACTATGACCGCGATCGTCACGATTGGCACGAATGGAATGACCGTGAAAATCGCGCCTATCGCCACTGGCTGATGGAGGAGCGCCGGGAACGCCAGTTCCGCGACTACGGAAGACTGCGCGCCGAGCGTCAGCGCGAATACTGGCGCTGGCGACACGATCATCAAGACTGGCGCTAGGCTGAAGCGCTGTTCCGCGCCGGTCGGTGGAACACGCGCCACCGCGAGTACTCGCGCTGCGGAAACGATCTTCGCCACAGTTTCGTCGAACACGCGCGACCGCGAGAACTCGCGCTGCTGAAGCGTTCTTCGCCACAACTCCGTCGAA
>JAOAPT010000709.1 GCA_025463045.1 Candidatus Solibacter sp. | reverse complement strand
GAAGGGCCATTGGGGATTGTCCGGAATGCGGGAGCGTGCACAAAACATCTCCGCTCATCTGAGCATTTGGAGCAATCGGGGCGCCGGTACTGAGATTGATCTTAAATTGCCAGCTAAGACCGCATATGCGCACAGCCCGAAACGGCCGCCTCGGAACGGCATCAAGCCCGGCGCAAGCGGCGTGAGGTGAAAGAAATGCAGATCGAACAAAAGATCAGGGTTCTCACGGTCGATGACCATCCCCTGTTGCGCTCAGGCATTGCGGCGGTGCTTCAACGCGCGGAAGACATTGTCGTGGTGGGCGAAGTCAGCAACGGCCAGGAGGCTGTCGAAAGCTTTCGAATCCATCATCCGGATGTAACCTTGATGGACCTGCAAATGCCCGTAATGAACGGAATCGATGCCATCCTCGCAATCCGCGCTGAATTCCCGTCTGCCCGATTCGCGGTCCTGACTACCTACGATGGCGACGTTCAGGCGCTGCGAGCCTTAAAGGCCGGGGCCAGCGGTTACCTGCTGAAGAGCATGCTTCGGGAGGAACTCATCGACACGATTCGAACGATCCACGCGGGCCGGCGGCGCATTCCGTCCGAGATCGCCGCGGGAATTGTTGAGCATGTTGCCGACGACGCGCTCACCGACCGTGAGATCGAAGTCCTGCGGAAAGTCGCCACGGGAACCTCCAACAAAATCATCGCCTCCCAACTATCGCTCTCCGAAGTCACCGTTAAGTGCCACATGAAAAGCATTCTTTCGAAGCTGGCCGCCAACGACCGGACTCACGCCGTAACGATTGCGATGAAGCGCGGTTTTCTAGATGGGTGAGAATGGGTGCCCTACATTTTGGTGCCGCCACTTATCACCCTAATGGCGGATAGCACGGTCCTCCTTTTGAGGATAGCTATTTGACAACCACGTTAATAATCTAGAGATGTGCTACGCCTTTTTTCCATGTTTCCGGCGGGAGCGCCTGGAATCGCATTATTGCTGCTTAGAGTCTCGCTGGCAGCGGCGATTCTGGACCGAGGCCCTAACTGCCTGAAACCAGCCGTTGGTCCCCTGATGTGGGTGGCCCTGGCGGCGCAGAGTCTTCTCCTATGCATCGGGCTCATGACACCAGTAGTCGCAGTCATTGCTTGCACGCTTGAGTTACTGAGTCTGCTCGTTGCCCCCCACACTGATATGCGGATAATTGCGATGTCCAGCCTGAATGCAGCGGCGATCGCGCTATTAGGGCCCGGTGCGTACTCACTTGATGCGCGGCTTTTTGGGCGACGCGTGGTCGTTTTTCGTTCCGAAGGACGATCCGATTGCCCCTGATGGCATGATCGCCGCACCCCCGCGTCCGTTTATGAACCCCAACAAATCGAGCGTCTGAGACAGCATTGGAGTAGCCAAAGATCACTCCATTGAACGATGGTTCTGCTTGCTCACTTCGGCATAGTAGTGAGTATCGGACTGGCGGCTCAATTCCAAGTACTTTACTGGCGCTTAATAATCCGCCGAGGAGGGAGTCTGTCGATGGGATGCTCACACATTATGGATTGGGACATGGCGTAGCCCCCATGGAACGCCCAGATCTCCCACGATTTCGCCCCGATGAACTCCTTGGCACCGACCTGGGGCTTCGGCGAGTCTGGAACTCCCTACCGGTTGTGGCTCGAACCGATCCGCTAGCCCTGATCCGCGGTGATACCGGTATGGGAAAGAAGATCGTCGGCAGGGCCATCCACGAAGAGAGTCTGCACATGCTTCGCCCCCTTGTCACTTTAGACTGCGCTCCCATGCCGGGCGGTGTTCTCGGAAGTGATCTCGTTCCGCAGGAAGAAGCCGCCTCGACGGATGCCACGGTTCCCATTTCCGGAAGGGCGCAAATCCCGAGGCGTTCGCCTTGTGGAAGACAACGAAACCGCCTGCTTCAGCAGGCTCTTTACAGAATGCAAGCCGATCTTGGCACGGACCTTGACCTCTGGACATTAGCCGCCGAAAGTGGTTGCAGCAGAAGCTGTTTTATGCGTAGATTTCGGGCGGCGATGGGGTGTTCACCGCACCAGAGCCTGCCTGGGTTACCTGTAGAACAGGCGATGACAATATTGCGAGACCATTCCATCTCGCAAATTGACACTGTTCTAGAATGCGGACTTTGCACCTATGCACACCTTTCCGGGATGTTTCTCAAAATCGTTGGAGTGACGCCCAGAGATTATCGCCGCATTCACAAAGTCGCCGGGCGCATTGTGACCCCATGAAGAAAAGCAAGGTTGTTCTAATCCTGGTCCTCTTCGGATGTTGCGGCTCAGCGCTTTCCCAGATGACTGGAGGCAGAATAAGCGGCAGGGTAACCGATGCTTCCGGCGCTGTGATTCCGGGCACGACCGTCACGATTGAAAATCAGACGACCGGCCAGAGGCGGACTCTGAACACCAATGAGAAGGGCTTCTACAGCGTCCCTAGCCTGTCGCCGGGACTCTACAACGTTACTTCAGCGCACACTGGATTCGGAGATCTGGTGAAAATGAACCTGCTCGTGGATGTCGGGCAGGAGTTAGTTGTCGATTTTCAGCTCACTGTCGGGACCCTCGAGAATTCGGTGGATGTGACGGCGGATGCCCAGGGAGTCGGGCTGGCCTCCTCTAGCTTGAGCAACGTCGTGGACGGGCAAACCGTGCGCGGGCTGCCTCTCAACGGCCG
Source organism: Candidatus Solibacter sp. (assembly GCA_025463045.1). Classification (GTDB taxonomy): domain Bacteria; phylum Acidobacteriota; class Terriglobia; order Bryobacterales; family Bryobacteraceae; genus Solibacter. The sequence continues at coordinate 1,479 of JAOAPT010000709.1, read as the reverse complement.
CGACTGGACGCTGCTGGCCGCGCTCGAGCCGGGGGTACACACCATCGAAGCCCAGACGGCGATTGCGGCGGGGAATAACGGCCGGGAAGATCGCGGTTGGGGAACGCAAATGACGGTCGGCGGCAGCCGCCCTCAGCAGAACAGTTACCGACTGGACGGCGTGAACATCAACGATTTCGCTGGCGGCGGACCCGGTAACGTGTTGGGATCGGCGATCGGAACTGACGCCATCCAGGAATTCTCCGTCGTTGCCGGAAACGCCTCCGCCGATTATGGATTGACATCTGGCGGAGTGATTAACGCCGTGACACGCTCAGGATCCAATGGATTCCATGCTTCGGCCTATGAGTTTCTGCGCAACAGCGCCATGGATTCGCGCAACTTCTTCGACGGGTCGCGGGCGCCGCCGTTCAAGCGCAACCAGTTCGGCGGTACAATCGGCGGGCCCATCCGCAAGAACAAGACCTTCTTCTTCTTCAACTACGAGGGTTTGCGCCAGGACCTGAGTTCCACGACTGTCACCACAGTGCCATCGGCCGATGCGCGCACCGGCCAGCTTGTCAGCGGTAAAGTAACCGTCGATCCAAAGGTGGCTCCCTTTCTCAACATATTCCCTCGTTCTAACGGACCCGTCTCCGGCGATGCGGGGGTCTATTCATTTGTTTCGGCCGCGGCCACACCGGTGGATCTGTACACGGGCCGAATAGACCACAAGTATTCGGATTCCGATACGATGCACGGAACTTTCCTGGTGATGAACTCGACGACCACGTCACCCGATGCGACTGATTTCGTCATCACCGGCGCGACCTCGCAAAGCCGGATGGGTTCGGTGGAAGAAACCCACGTCTTCCGGCCCGACATCGTGAACATCGCCCGCGCCGGACTTAGCCGCTCGGATTCGGCGGCGCCCACTCAGCCGGCCGCCATCAATCCACTGGCCGCGGATACATCGCTGGGATTTCTGCCCGGCACGCCGGTGGGGGGAATCAGCATTACCGGTTTCACGTCCGTTGTAGGTGGAGTCGGCTCGGCCGGCGAGAACATTTTTCATTACACGGGTTGGCAGTTCTACGACGATGTCTACTATACGCACAACGTTCATTCTTTGGAATTTGGGGTCGCCATTGAACGCATCGATTCCAATGAAAGCGGCAAGGCCAATCCCAATGGCGTGTATACTTTCGGCTCGCTTCAGGCCTTTCTGACGAACCAGCCGCAACGCTTCTCCGCCACGATTCCAGGAAAGAGTCCAACTATCTATCTGCGCCAGAGCGTTTCGGCCTTCTACGCCCGCGATGATTATCGAGTACGGCCGAATCTGACGCTGAACCTGGGTGTGCGCTACGAGATGGCCACCGTCCCTACCGAAAAATACAACCGCCTGAGCAACTTGGACAGTTTGACGGCCGCCACTCCCAAACTCGGCTCGCCTTACTTCCACAATCCAACCTTGCGAAACTTCTCACCGCGCGTGGG
>JAOAPT010000707.1 GCA_025463045.1 Candidatus Solibacter sp. | reverse complement strand
ATGGGCTTAGACCTAACAAAGATGGAAAGCCAGCGAATTACAACGTTGATTGTGGATGATGAACCCGTTGCACGTCGGCTGCTGCGCGAGGAGTTGGAGAACTTCGGGGAGATTGAGATCGTCGGCGAGGCGTCGAATGGGCGGGAAGCGCTGGAACAGATCGCCAAGCTGAAACCGGAGCTCGTATTCCTGGACTTGCAGATGCCGGTAATGAGCGGTTTCGAAGTGGTTCGCGGCCTTGGCGGCTCTAACCTGCCCGTCGTGGTCATCGTGACTGCGTACGACCAGCATGCGATTCAGGCGTTTGAAGCCGGCGCCGTGGACTATCTGTTGAAACCGGTCTCCGAGGATCGCCTGCATAAAGCGGTCGAGCGGTCAAAGGCGCTGCTTCGCCGGCCAATCGACATCGCGAATCGGGTCGCGACAATTGCGTCTGTAGGTACACCCGAGCATCCCACCCGGAGCCGCAAAGTGGTGGGACGGACCGGCGAAGACTACATCCTGCTCGATGCGGATGAGGTGCTCGCCTTCCAGGCGGAACGCGAGCTGGTCTGGATCATCACGGCCAAGCAGCGCCTGCTGGCTACGCAGACGCTGCGAGCGATCGCAGAGCGCCTCGATGGATCGCAATTTCAGCGCGTGCACCGGAACGCGATCGTTAACGTCAACCATGTTCGCAAGCTGACGGCATTGAGCAGCCAGCGCTGGTATCTGACGCTCAGCAATGCCCTGCAGTTGGTGGTCAGTAAACGGCAGGCGCACAAGATCCGGCAGATTCTACAGTGGTGAGTTTACCCACCGCCCATGCTTGTCCGCTGACGGCGAAAACTCGCCCGCTCATGGCCAGTTCCGCCCGGCGGTGAGATAAAGCTAGGGAGCGTGCGAGTCACTCCCAATACTGACAACATGAGGAAAACTCTCGCTCTCGGTGTACTTAGTCTGTTTCTTCTCCCCTTTGCCCCATTCGCATCGGCCCAATCGCTCGGCAACGCGGGAACCATCGAAGGTACCGTTGCCGATCCCTCAGGAGCGGCAGTAGGCAATGCAATCGTCAGCATCCATAACTCGGTCACGGGGTATAAGCAGGCGACCACTTCGGGACCTGACGGGACCTTCCGCTTCAGCAACATTCCTCCGAATCCATACCATCTGGAAGTGACCGCTTCTGGATTTTCCACTTTCGCGAAGGATGTCTCCGTCCGCACCGCCGTGCCCATTCAGGTGAGCGCGAAATTGTTAGTGGCCGGCGCGCAGGCGAGCGTGACAGTGGAGGGAGCCGGAGCCGACATGCTCGAAGTGGACCCATCCGCGCACACGGATACCGATCGCACTTTGATCACCAAGTTGCCCGCATTCGATCCAGGCGGCGGCTTGAGCCAGGCGATCACATACAGCACCGGCGGTGTAGCCGCCGATGGTAACGGCCTTTTCCATCCGCTGGGCGATCACGCGCAGAGCAGTTTCGTGATCGACGGGCAACCGATCAGCGACCAGCAGAGCAAGGTATTCTCGACGCAACTGCCGGCGAGCGCGGTCCAGAGCATGGAAATCGTCACCGGAACACCCGACGCCGAATTCGGCGACAAGACCAGCCTGGTGGCCAACATCACCACGCGGTCAGGGCTTGGGGCGAAACGTGTCTTCGGTAATGTGGATGCGAGCTACGGCTCGTTCGGCTCGCCCGGAGGAACGGCCGGGCTCGGCTTCGGAAACGCGAAGGTCGGCAACTTCCTTGCTGTCGAAGGCATACGTAGCGGGCGTTTTCTGGACAGTCCGGAATTCACGCCTTTTCACGACAAAGGCAACAGCCAGACGATTTTCGACCGGTTTGATTATCAACCGTCCACCAGGGATGTCTTTCACCTGAATCTGTTCGCGGCCCGCAACTGGATTCAGATCCCGAATACCTACGACACGCTGAATCAGGATCAGCGGCAGCGCGTGATGACCTGGAGCCTGGCGCCCGGATACCAGCGTACGATCACTCCGCACGTTCTTTTGACGATCAATCCCTACATCCGAAAAGACAATTTCCACTACTACGGCAGCCGCGATCCCTTTGCCGATTCGCCGGCGACGCAGTTCCAGGCGCGAGCGCTGATGAATTGGGGCGTGAAGGCTGATCTGGCGGTCTCAATGGGGAGACATGATATCAAGTTCGGCACGGATTTGAAGCAGACCAGGCTGCAGGAGAACTTCGGGTTCGGCATCACAGACGAAACGTTCAATCCGGTCTGTGTGAATCAGAACGGCGATCCGGCCGGATCGCCAACGTTGATCAATCCCGCGAACTGCGGCACGTCCGGACTTGTGCCGAATCCCAATTTTTCAGCCGGCCTGTTGCCTTTCGATCTGACGCGCAACGGCAGCCTGTTTTCCTTCCATGGCACGCACGCAATCAATCAATACGCCTTCTACGCGGAGGACTCGATCAAGGCCGGGAATTTCCTTTTCAAAATCGGATTCCGCGGCGAGCACTACGCTGGCCTCAGCACAAACAACGGGGCGGAACCGCGCGTGGGCATCGCCTACAACGTCAAGAAGACCGGCACCGTGCTTCGTGTGGCGTACGCACGCACATTCGAGACACCGTTCAATGAAAACCTCCTGCTGGCAAGCTCGACCGGTGCCGGCGGCCTCGCTCAGGGAGTCTTCGGTGCGGACGCGGTGCCAATTCCTCCGGGTCGCCGCAATCAGTTCAACACCGGCTTGCAACAGGCACTGGGCCGATACCTGCTGCTGGATGTGGATTATTTCTGGAAGTACACCCACAGCGCGTACGATTTCAGCACGCTGCTGAACACTACCATCACGTTCCCGATTTCCTGGCACAATTCGAAGCTGGACGGAGTCACGGGCCGGCTAAGCACCACCAACCTGCACGGGTTTCAGGCTTACTGGACTTTCGGCCACACCCGCGCCCGCTACTTTCCCCCGGAAATCGGCGGTTTGATTTCCCAGGGCGCGCCGTTAGCGGGCGGTGTCTTCCGCATCGATCATGATCAGGCGTTCCAGTCCACCGGAGTGTTCCGCTACCAGCACAAGTCCAACGAATGGGTTTCGCTGATATGGCGCTACGATAGCGGGCTGGTAGTGAGCGGAATCCCGGATTCGGATGCCGCCCTGGCCCTCACCGCGGCGCAGCAAACATCCATCGGGCTGGCTTGCGGCAGCGTCTTCGCCACGTTCAGCAATCCGATCACTTCCTGCAATGGGCCCGTCACCTCGAAGCTTTTGACTCTGCCGCAGGCCGGCCAAGGGAATGACGATCACAATCCGGATCGCGTCAAGCCGCGCCACGTCTTCAATCTGGCGCTGGGCACTGATAATCTCTTCCACACGGAGAAGCGCGAGAAGTTCACGGCATCACTGCAGATCACTAATTTGACCAATAAGGTCGCCCTGTATAACTTCCTTTCGACCTTCAGCGGCACGCATTTCCTGCAGCCACGAACCGTGGTGGCGCGGTTCGGGATTGTGTTCTGATCGTTTCAGCAATGTAGATCCAGGGTGTTGCAGAATCCTATGTCGAACGCAACATAACGCCGCCAGCGTCTTCTCTACCTTCTCCGTGCGATTGTCGGTCGCCGGAAGAGGAAGGCGGCCGCCATCGCCCGATTAAACGTACTTCGTGGTTGTGATCGGCTGGATCGTAGCGATGCGTTGGGCGATGAGAGCGGATGGCCTGGCTCGTTCATAAGGAAAGCAGGTGATTGAATATTTGTGGGCTGACCTTGGGACGGCTGCGTTCCGGCCAGGATTTGTGCGCTTCAAAACGGGACGGATGCTTTCCATCCATAGGCACCGTCATTTCGACGGCCGGCCGACTTCCGGGAGCAGACGGGCGGAATTCTGGAGCGAGCGGCAAAGCGGCCTCACGCGCGACATTTCTCAGTAGACCGCGGCCGGTAATCTACCGCACCCGGGTCATTTGACCGCCTCGCTCCCATGCGCGCATGATTGCAGTGAAAGTAACGCGCAATTGCGCGGATCGTTCGGGAGGACATCATGCCCGCATCTTGTGTAAAACACGAAGATCACACCCACGTCCACGGTGAGAATTGCGGCCACACCGCCGTCAAGCACGACGGTCATACCGATTACCTACACGACGGACACTTACATCCTCCGCACGAGGGTCACGTCGATGATCACGCTTACTCAGTCGGCGGAGAGAATCCCGCTAGCTGTACTCCCCGCCACAACTGCGACTCGCACGAGGCGGGACACATTCACGGACCGGGCTGTGGCCACGAGGTAGTGCCTCACGGCGAACATGTCGATTACCTGGTGAGCGGGCACCTGCATCATCCGCACGGCAAACACTGCGACGACCACGGCAGGCTGGCCACGGCTTAG
>JAOAPT010000684.1 GCA_025463045.1 Candidatus Solibacter sp. | reverse complement strand
GATCTCCGCGGTGCTGCCCTGCTGCACGGTCACCTCGCGAGTCTCGGTCTGCATCACCAGATCGGGATGCGGCATGAGAGAGATGAGCTTCATACGGTCGTCGGGGCTGGCCCATCGCGTGACGCTCCCCGCGGCGCCCGCGACTTTCAGCGGCACGGCTGCGGCAAGTTTCGCATCGGCATCGGCTGTCAGGGTCAGAGTGGTCGAGGATTGGCCGGGACGGATCACGCCTCGCGTGGCGTGCAGGCCGGCGGGAAGATCGCGCAGATCGATCTCGATCGGGCCGTCGAAGCCGTCCATGCGGAAGGCCGTGACGGTGACCGGGACGGAGCCGCCGGACGGGACGTTGGGATTGCGCGGCGCGACACTCAGACGGAAGTCTGGCTTGGGCGAGCGGACGGTGAGGCGGTACCCGTACGTGTCGCCGCCAAGACCCTGAACATCGCGTATGCGCGCGACGTACTCGCCATCGGCGGGCGCCGTGAAGTGGACCAGCGAATCGCGGCCGAAGCCGGGACCGCCATCGTCGTTCCGGTAGTAGAGGTGCGCGACCGGCAGCCCATTGGGTGAAGGCTTGCTTCCGGGCGGCAGAATCTGCACTTTGTACACCGCGGAGTCGATCGCGTGTGCTTCGGCGCTGGTGTCGAAGAAGGTAAGGCGCTGGCCGCCGGAGCCCTCGAATGTGACGTCGGCGTCAGGCGAAAGCGGCAGGGCCTCAATGCGGAGAATTTCGCTGCCGGTCATCACGTAATCGCCCGCATTCATTCCGGTCCAGGCGGCAATGCGAATTCCCCGCCCTGTCGAATCGTGATCGCGGAGTGTGACGTTCGTCTCCCAAACAGGGCGCACGACAGCGCGCTCGATAGGACTCCCCTTGGCGTCGAGCACTTCGAGAAAGCTATCGAGATCGCTGCCCATACGGCGGGCGTTCACTTCCAGAATGAGTTGCTCGCCCTTGCGAGCCGTGAAGCGGTAGCGATTCTCCGCGCCAGGAGCGGCGATGCGTCCGTTGACGGTGACCGGCACGGGGATCGTGCCGCCCTGCGCGGTAACTTCGGGCTCATCGCCGATCGCGACGCGCACTTGATTGAACGCGTGCTCCGGCCGTAGCGTCAGCGTGTCCTCGCTCTCCGCACCTGCCGCGCCGTTGACTGGAATCTTCGCAGGCACATGATGACCGCGAAGGGCAATCTCAGTGGCGGAGGATTTGCGAACTCCCATCGGACTCGCGCTGAAGACGAGCGGAAACTCGCCTGCGATGATGCGATAGAACGCGCTCGCGCGCCCGCCGTGCTGATAATCGGTCACGCGTATGAAGTAGGTGCCGGCCTGTGCAAACCGGTGCGCGAACATCACTTGTTCGGTGCCGCCCTGCTCGCCAAATTCGCGGATCACTTTGCCGGCGGCGTCTTCGATTGCGACCACGGGCTGCAGGCTGCTACCAATTTGCATAGCACCGTTGAGGAAGGAAATCTCCTGTCCGGCCTTGACCTGGATCTTGTAATAGTCGATATCGCCGGGACGCGAGATTGTGCCGGCCAGAATCGCGGGAAGGAACGTTTCGAACGCAGTCTCGGGCGTGTCGTTGGGCTCCCGGTCGGCGGCCTCGCCGTAGTAAGGCTCCACGAGAAAACGCCCCTCCGGACTCGTGCCCAGCGGCGTCAGCAGCCGGAAGGTGACGGGTCCGATCTCCGCCTCAGGCGCAATTTCGAGTTCCACCGTCACCTGATTCCGCGGCGGCAGTGGACCGAGATCGATCGACGACGGAGTGCCTGCGGACCCCAGCCGCACGTCGGGGAGATCGGGCAGTTCCTTAATGCGTAGAATGCGTCCGGTGACGCCGGGCTCGCTGAAGTAGATGGCCGAAGCACGCGCGAGGTTCAGCCCTTCGACGGTCATCTCGACCGTGGTGCCGCGCGAAACGCCAAGCGGCACTACGGTGTCGAGCGTGGGCGGCGTAGTCCGATTACCGGCCGCGAAGACCGCTGCCAACGCGGCGCAATTACCGAGGATAAATTTCCAATTGACCATTGAAGAACCCCGCAGCAAGCGTTTTCCCATCGGGCGCGAAGGCCAGCCCGAAGGCCCAGTCGGGCAGCTTTGAAATAGCGCGTAGTTCGGTGAGATCCGACGCGCGAAAGATCTTGATCGAGCGGTCCGCCGAGGCGGAGGCGAGATACTCGCCATCGGGCGACCATGCCAATTTGAGAATTGCGTCTTCGTGGGCGATCAAGGTATTGCGAAGCGTGCCTTCCTTTTCGCCGAGCGTCCAGATGCGGACCGTCTTATCGAGCCCGCCGGCCGCGACGAGTTTCCCATCGGGCGAGAGGGCGATCGAGTTCACGCCGTCGTTGGATTCGGAAAGCGTATAGAGGCGCTCGCCGGTAGTCGCGTCCCAGACCTTCACGGAGCGGTCGGCAGCGCCGGAGACAAGTCGCTTGCCATCCGGCGTGAAGGCCAGCGCGTAGATCGCGTCGATGTGGTCGCGCAGAGTGCGCAGTTCTTTCCCGCTGGCGGCGTCCCAGAGCTTGATGACTTTGTCGTACCCCGCCGTGGCGAGGGTCTTCGCATCGGGCGAGAAGGTGACGGCATAGATGCAATCGGAATGGCCCGCGATAGTCGTGCGCACCTTTTGAGTGGCAAGGTCCCAGATGAGAACTTCGCCTTTGCGAGCAGGCAGTCCGCCCGCTGTCGCGAGCAGTTTTCCGTCAGCCGAGAAGGCTAGGGCACGGACGGCCTCGGCGTTGCCCTTCAGCGTCGCACCGTCGTGGAGTCGCGTCTCACGATAGCCGCCGACAGCGAGCACGGGGCCCCACGCGAGCGAGTAAATCTGTGCAGGCGGTGCGGCGATCACTCCACACGCGAGCAGCGGCAGCAAGAGTTGGAGTCGGTGCTTCATCAGTGATTAAAGAGAAATTCCTTGCTGGTCAGCATCGCCCACACCATATCTTCGACGGCCTGCCGGTGTCCCGCGCCGCTGGTCTTTTCGAGCGCGGCGAGCATTCCGTGCTCGCTGTCGTTGGGATAACGGCTGAAAGCGGAGAGCGTGACAAATTCAAGCACGCGGCGGTCGCTCATGCCGAGTTTGATCAACAACGCGAGCGTGCCATCGGGTGCGCTCAACTTCTTATTCAAAGTGTCGCCATTAATCACCGCGAGGGCCTGCGCGATCGTTGGGTCGCTTGAGCGCTCCGCGGCGTCGCAGATATTTCGCGCGGGCCGGCCGAAGCTCGTGAGAAAGTCGGATTTCACCTGCGTATCGGGCAATTGCATGGCGCGCGTTCCGGCCGGATAGCCGCCGAACGCTGACGGCGCGCCAGTCACCTGCGACATCGCATCGAGAATCACTTCGGCGCCGAGCCGGCGAATAATGTGCTTCGAATAGTAGACGTTGTCGCTTTGATTCGTCGCGTTAGCTTCACTGGAAAGCTGGTAGACGGCGCTGTTCATGATGGTGCGCACGAGGCGGCGCACATCGTAACCGTTAGCGACGAAGTCCTTGGACAGTGCGGCAAGCAGCTCTTCGTTCGACGCGGGGTTCGTGGCGCGAAGATCGTCCACCGGGTCGACCAGTCCGCGGCCCATGAAGTTGGCCCACACGCGATTGATCACGGTACGCGAGAACATCGCGTTCTCGGGACTGGTGAGCCACCCGGCGAACGCGATGCGGCGGTCCTCCGGCGAATCGATCGCGATGCTCTTGCCATCCAGCGGAGTCGGCGCCAGCGGCCTGGCGAGTCGCGGATGCAGCACATCGCCGCTCGGCTTGGCGAAGACGATGTTCTCGCCTGCGCTCGTGCCGCTCTTCACGCCGACGCGCGCGAAAAGGTTCGCCATCTGGTAATACTGCGTCTGCGTCCACTTCTCGAGCGGATGATTGTGGCACCGCGCGCAGGTGATGCGCTGCCCGAGGAACGCCTGCGTCGCGTTTTCGGAAAGCTCGATCGGGTCCTTGTGCAGGACAAAATAATTCAGTGCGCCGTTCTGCCGCGTGCTGCCGGAACTCAGGAAAATATCGCGGGCGAATCGATCCCACGGCTTGTTCTGCTTCACCGAATCGCGGATCCAGTTGTAGAAGGCCCACATGGTCGTGGGGTTGAGTTTCTTGCTCGAAACCAGCAGGAGGTCGCTCCACTTGTACGTCCAGTAATCGACGAACTCGTCGCGCTGCATCAACTGCTCGACGAGCTTTGCGCGTTTGTCGGCTGCGGTGTCGGCGAGAAAGCTCTCGACTTCCGCTGCGGTCGGCAGAACGCCCGCGGCGTCGAGATACGCACGGCGCAGGAACGTGGCATCGTCCGCCAGCTTTGAAGGCGCGAGATGTAGATTGCGGAGCTTCGCGATCACGAGGTCGTCCACAAAATTGCGCCCTGGGAACTGCTCGTACGCCGTCGCGCTCACGGTATTCGGGAACGGTACGGAGAGGCGCGAGTAGAGCACGCGACTGGCGTACCAGAGCGTGATGGCAACTTCGCCCGAGCCATTCATCTTGACGTGGCCCCAGTCGTCCACTGTGGCGACGCCTTCGTTACTCGAGCTGAACTTCACCCAGCGCGTGACGTCTTCTGTGTGGCCGTCGGAGTAGCGGGCGCGAACGGCGAGTTGCTGGTCGGCGCCGGGTGCGAGCACGGCCGCGGCGGGAAAGACTTCGAGTCCCTGAATCTGCACGTCGCTCGCCGCGGGCGGTGGCGTATCGGCGGCAATCCACTCGCGGATCACGCGGTATTCGAGCGAGTCTTTCGCAAAGCGCTTACCGCCGCCATGCGGAATCGCGAACGAAGGCTTGGCGAGAATCAGGCTCTCATCGGGGTCGGCGAGTGAGATGCGGCGGCCCACCGAAGAACGGGTCAGCGTGTCGTAATCGACATCCGGATCGTACCCGCGCAGCGTAAGTTTGAAACCGTTTTTGCCCGCCAGGGCTCCGTGACAGGCGCCCTGATTGCAGCCCATCTTGGTCAGCACCGGGATCACGTGATTCCGAAAGCTCCACGTGAACGGCGCACGTGCATTCTTGACGTGCACAGTGACCGAGCCCGACGTACCCTGCGCGTTCGCGGTGATGATCGCCTCGCCATCTCCGACCGGACTGACGATGCCGTGCGCGTCCACCGCGGCGATCTTTGGATCACTCGAGCTCCACTGCGTCTTAGGCGTCCAATCCTCGGAGTGCTCGGCGAGTGATGCTTCGGCGATGAGTTGCTGACGCGCTTCCGGGCCGGTGAGTTCCACGGTGGGCGGCAATACCGCCAGCTTCTGGGCGAGCGCGGGAATCGCGAGCAATGCGATCCAAAGTCTCACGCGAACAACTCCGAAATCGGCTCAGTGCCGCGGTCGACCAGCGGAATCGGACGGCCCTGCACGCCGGGCAGCTCCTGTTGAATATCGATGCCGAGGCCGCGGTATACGGTGGCCGCGATCTGCGCGGGCGTCACCGGACGATCCCTCGGCGCACCGCCGATCTCGTCGGACGAGCCCACAATCGTTCCGCCTTTGATCGGTCCGCCTCCCATGAGCATCGTCCAGCATTGCGGCCAGTGATCGCGCCCGCCGGCCGGATTGATCTTCGGAGTACGCCCGAATTCCCCGGTGCCGACAACCATCGTATTGCTCAGCAGCCCGCGCTCCGAGAGGTCGCTGAGCAGCGAGGAATACGCCATGTCGAACATCGGCCCGACCAGATCGCGATAGCAACTGATCGGGCTGAACGGCTTGGATCCGTGAATGTCCCAGGTGATCTCATCGAACACCGTTTCGAACATATTCACAGTCACAAAACGCACGCCGGCTTCGATCAGTCGGCGGGCCAGCAGACAACTCTGCCCAAATCGGTTCAGCCCGTAGCGCTCGCGCACCGCCTCAGGTTCGCGATGGAGTTCGAACGCTTCGCGTGCTTTCTGCGACGACATCAACGTGTAGGCCTGCTGGAAAGTGGAATCGAGCAGCCGCGCGTCGCTCGACGTTTCGAACTCGCTGACCGAGCGGTCGACCATCTCCCGCCAGTTGCGGCGGCGATCGACGCGCAGTGCCGTCAGGTAGTCGGGCGGCAGCATGTCGGGGACCTTGAAGTTCGGGTCCGACGGGTCGGCATTGAGAACGAACGGGTCGAAGCCCTTGCCGAGGAAGCCCGCGGTCTGGCCATGCGGCATGTTTCCGCCGGTGTTGCCGATGGGCCGCGGGAGCAGCACGTGCGCCGGCACGTCGCCCTTCGGCCCTTTCAATTTCGAGAGCACGCAGCCCATGTGCGGATGCTCGATGCCGCCCTGAAAAAGGCGCCCGGTCTGCATCATCTGATGCCCGGTGTCGTGGACCGCCGCGGCGGTGTGATACATGCTGCGAATCAGCGAGAACTTGTCGGCGTGCTTGGCCGTGCGCGGAAAGTTCTCGGAAATCTCAATTCCCGGAACGTTGGTCTTGATCGGCTTGTACGGCCCGCGGATCTCGACGGGCGCGTTCGGCTTCATATCGAAGGTGTCGAGCTGCGAGGGTCCGCCGATCAGCATCAGCAGAATACAGTTGACGTCCTTGCTGTTATCGGTGGCGCCGAGCGCGCGCAATCCGAACCAGTCGGTGAGGCTGAGGCCCATCGCGGCGAGTGACCCGGCGTGCAGAAAATCGCGTCGGCGCAACCCATCGCAGAACCGGACAGCGCGGTCCGCATCCAGACGAAACATCCCCAACCCTCCTGGTGAGTGATTCTATCACTTACGGCCGTGCTGCTCTGCCGAGCGGACGATGTAGTTCGGCCGGCGGCGTCCGATTTGCAAGCCGAGCCACAGGTATTGTCCAACGATGCCGAGGCCGAGACTGCCCAGCGCACCGAAAAACAGGATGGCGAGAACGATCGGAGTATAGCCGGGCACGCGGATCTCGCCGATCAGTTTCGCGAAGAGAATGAGCGCGCTTCCGGCGAGTGCGAGCAGCAGCGACACCGTCCCCGAATACAGAAGAAGGCGGATGGGCAGGTCTGTGAAGTTGAATACGCTGTCGATCGAGTATCGGAGTTTCTTGCGGAGCGTCCAGGCGCTCTTGCCTTCGAGCCGGCGCTGCCGGTGATAGACGATGTACTCGCGGCGATACCCCAGCCAGAAGAGTAGCGCCACCATATTGGTATCGATACCCTGCAACTGGAGCAGTTGATCGCGGACCTCGCGTGTG
>JAOAPT010000683.1 GCA_025463045.1 Candidatus Solibacter sp. | reverse complement strand
TCGCAGGATGGCGGACGCTGGATGGACTTCACGTGGAAGGACACGAACACAAATTTTTTGCCGGAGGGCGGCGCGTTCGCGCAGAGCAGTCCGGTGGAAGTCCGGCAGAACCGCCAGGCGCTCGAATTCATCGGCAAGGGTTGGAAGCGGACCGTCACGCTGAAGGGCGAGACATTGACGATCGAGCAGACGACGCCGCTGCCGGCCGAAGTTCTCACGAATGAAAAACGCGGGAACACTCCGCTGACGGTCGAACGTCCGTCAGCGGGCCGCGCGGTCTACATTTTGCAGTGAAACGGGCCAAATTTGTCCCGCATGCGGAAGGACCTTGATTGATAGCAAAGAAGTAAGGCGGCTCGGGACATCAACAAGCGGGCCAAATTTGTCCCGCGGCCCGTTTCTCCCTGCTTGGAAGACGCTACCTGAACGAAGTTTACCGCACGGTATGCCGCGACCCGCGCCATTGCGACGGGAGTAAGTTCGCCAACCAATTCGGTCGGAAAGAGTTACAGCGACAAAATATTTTTCATGTTGGCGTGAACGGGTCGCGTGGTATCCATGAAGAATGGAATATGTACGCCTTGGATCGACCGGATTAAAAGTGTCGCGCCTGTGTCTCGGGTGCATGACATATGGCTCGAAGAAGTGGCGCGAGTGGGTGTTGGAGGAAGAGGAGAGCAAACCGATTTTCCGCCGCGCGGTGGAGGCGGGGATCAACTTTTTCGATACGGCGGATATGTACTCCGTCGGCGTGAGCGAGGAAATCACGGGGCGCGCGCTGAAGGAATATACGCAGCGCGATAAGGTCGTGATCGCGACCAAGGTCTACAACCCGATGGGGGACGACCCGAATCAGCGGGGGCTATCGCGCAAGCATATTCATCACGCGATCGACGACAGCCTGCGAAGGCTGGGCACGGATTACGTGGACCTCTACCAGATTCACCGCTTCGATTACGAGACGCCGATCGAGGAGACACTGCGCGCGCTGGACGACGTGGTGCGCGCGGGCAAGGCGCTGTACATCGGCGCGTCGAGCATGTTCGCGTATCAATTCACGAAGATGTTGAAGACGAGCGATGCGCTGGGGCTGGCGCGATTCGTGAGCATGCAGAATCATTACAACCTGGTGTACCGCGAGGAAGAGCGGGAGATGCTGCCGCTATGCCGCGAGGAAGGGATCGGGGTGATTCCGTGGAGTCCGCTGGCACGCGGATTTCTGGCGGGCAACCGGCGCCCGCAGGATTTCGGCGACACGGTGCGCGCGAAGACCGATGACTATGCGCACAACCTGTACTACCAGCCGTCGGATTTCGCGGTGGTCGAACGGGTGACGGAGATCGCGAAGCGGCGCGGGATTTCGAATGCGCAGGTGGCGCTGGCGTGGCTGCTGGCACAGCCGGGGATCACGGCGCCGATCATCGGGGCGAGCAAGATCAAACATCTGGAAGAGGCCTTGGCGGCGCTCAACGTGAAGCTGGATGAGAGCGAGTTGAAGGCGCTGGGCGAGCCGTACCAGCCGCACGCCATCCTTGGACATTCGTGAGCTCGATGCTGCGAGGGGTGCAGGCGACCCGCTACGTGACGCCGTTCCGTGAAGGCGGGTCGCTGCCGGCGCTGGTGGAGGCAGACGATTTCGGGCTGTACGTTCTCAAGTTTCGGGGCGCGGGGCAGGGTCCGCTGGCACTGGCGGCGGAGATCATCGCGGGCGAGATCGGACGCATGCTGGGAGTACGGGTTCCGGAGCTGGTGCTGATGGAGGTGGACGCGGCGCTGGGGCGGAATGAGCCGGACTTCGAAATTCGCGAACTGCTGAATGGGAGCGCGGGGTTGAACCTGGCGATGGATTTCTTGCCGGGCTCGGTGATGTTCGATCCTGCGGCGAAGCAGCGTCCGTCGGAAGAGGTCGCGTCGCGGGCGGTGTGGTTCGACTCGCTGGTGACAAACATTGACCGCACGGCGCGGAATCCGAACCTGCTGGTGTGGCACAAGGAACTGTACTTCATCGATCACGGCGCGGCGCTGTACTTCCATCACGATTGGAAGGACGCGGCGACGATGGCGCGGTCGCGCTTTCCGGCGATCCGCGATCACGTGCTGCTGCCGTGGGCGAGCGGGATCGCGGAGGCCGATCGCCAACTGCGCGGGAAGTTGGGGCGGCCGGAGTTGGAGGATGTGATGGCGCAGGTTCCGGAGGAGTGGCTGGCGAATCCTCGCGCGGAGTACGTGGAATATTTCTTGCACCGCCTCGCGGCGGCGGACGAATTCGTCGAGGAGGCGGTGCGTGCCCGAACTCTGCTCGTTTGATTACGCCACGTTGCGGATAGTGCCGAGCGCGGAGCGCGCGGAGTTCATCAACGCGGGAGTGGTGATGCATTGCGCGGAGCAGGCATTCCTGGAATGCATGGTCCTGGTGGATGAGGATCGACTGCGCGCATTGTGGCCCGGGGTGGATGTGGAACTCGTGCGCGAGCACCTGGAGGCGTTTCCGCGAGTGGCGGCGGGGGATGAGGGCGCGGGTCCGATCGCGCGGTTATCGAAGAGGGAGAGATTTCATTGGCTGGTTGCGCCGAGGAGCACGATGATTCAGGTGTCGCCGGTGCATAGCGGAATGTGCGTGACTCCGGAGGAGACGATCGGGGAGTTGTATCGGAGACTGGTGGCGGCGGAGTGAGGAGCGGCGCGAGGAAAGAGCAAACCTTTAGCCGCCGATGAACGCCGATGAACGCCGATAAAAAAGAGGGCTCAGGGTTGAACTGGTCGAATCTGGTGCGGGATGGCGAGGGGCTCAGGCGGAGCTAGAAAAAGTGTGGGGCGGAAGAGAACCCGCCCCACATACGGAGGCACGCAGGGAAACTAAACGTGGTGAGGTAGCGTGAGTCGCGGCGGGCGCTTGCGCGACCAAAAGCGCGGACCGAGCAAGCTCGCCTGGACCGGCTGGAATGCCGGTCCGCAGGCAAAATTGCCTGGCAAGATTGCCTGCGCCACAAAAGCAATTGGTATTACGCTTGGGCTTTGAGCATCGCGACCAGGCGCTTGGGGGCGATAAGGCGGTAGCTGCCGGAGATTAGGTCGGCGACTTCGGTCCAATCGACGCCGGCGATGTCGAGACGAAGGCCGACCCAACCCTTTGGGCCGATGTAGGCGGGCAGGTAGAACTTTTCCGGGTGCGCTGCGATGAGCGCGTCGTTATCGCCGGGGAGCACTTTGCAGGCGACAGCGATGATTCCATCGCCGTGGTGATCGTGAAGGTAGTAGGCGTAAGTCTTGCCGCCAACGGTGAAGCTGGCGTGCGAGCCGAGGACTTCGCGAACCGATTTGGGAAGCGAGTTGCAGATCTTGGAGACTCGCTCGAGGCGGGTGTCGGTTCCGCGTGCTTTTTTCATTTATTGGCGCACTTTCTTTTCTTCGCCCCAGATCAAGGGGTCGGGGCCGGAGATGGCGAGGAATTTATCGTACCAGGCGCGCGCATCATCCTTGCGGCCTTCTTTTTCGGCGAGGAGTCCGCGCAAGTAGAGCAGGCGCGGAATGTAAAAGCCGGTGTAGGGCGTGAGGCCGGCGGCGGAGGGGATGGGGTTTGTGCGGAGGAGCGGCGCGGCGTCCTTGATGCGGCCGGTTTCGAGATCGCACCAGGCGAGCATCACGGGCATGCCTTCGTCGGCGATGGGACTGCCGCTCTCCCACATTTCGCGGAGCAGGAGTTGCGCGGGCTGAAATTGTTTGTTGAGCAGGAGCGCATAGGCGAGCGCGAAATTCTTGATGGGGGCTTGCGGAGGACCGGGGAACTGCTGTTCGGCGCGGACGGTCCATTCCGACGCAGTGGCCGGGGGCAGTGAGAAGAAGCGAGCGATCAGCGCGTTCCCGGCGGAGTTGGGTCCGGCGAGAGAGAGCGCCTTCTGCGCGAGGCGCGCGGCCAGTTCGCGATCGCCGAGCATCATGCTCCAATCGGCGAGTTCGGCGTAGGCGCGGGAAGAGACTTCGCGCAGCGGACCAGTTTCGTTGGCGAGCGCGAACGCGCCCATCTGTTGGGCAGCGGCTTTGCGGCGGCCGCTGATCCAGGTCCATTCGGCGCGGCGGTAATCGACGATCTGGTCCTTGGTATCGGCGCGCGCCCGCAGGTAGCGTTCGGCGATCGTGTTGGCGCCGGCGGCATCGCCGGTGAGCAGGTGCGCGATCGCGGCTTTGAGCAGGCCGCCCTGGTTGTTGAAGTTCGGATCTTTCTTGACGGACTGGAGGAAGAAATCTTCGGCGTCGGAGAGACGGCCGGCGATCAGGCTGACGTCGCCCATGGAATCGAGCGGATTGGCTTCGTTGGGGCGAAGCGCCTGATAGCGGCGGAGGGCTTTCATCCCGTCATCGAGATCGCCCGTTTGAGTGGCGGCGTAGCCGAGCAGGTTGAGGAGGATGACGTCGTCAGGATCGAGCTCGAGCGCTTTGTGGTAGGCCTGCGCGGCGGTGCGGTAATCGCGGCGGCCCATGGCGACGTCGGCGAGAGCGCGCCAGGCGGCGGAGTCACCGCTGTCGAGTTGGACGAGGCGCGCGAGGGCGGCCTGCCGGGCGGTGGGATTCCCGCTGAGTTCGGCGGAGACCAATTGCAGGCGGGCGCGCTCCAGTTCGGGAATGGCGTTGCCGCGAGCGAGTGCCTGCTCGATGGTGGAGAGCGCGCCGGCGCGGTCGTTGCGCTGCGCTTTCAATTCGGCGAGCAGGCGATAGGGAGGACCGAAATCGGGATCGGCGTCGATGGCGACGTTGAGTCCGACTTCCATGACGGCAGGGTCGGCCGATTCGAGCGCGCGAATGTAGGCGGCGAGCGCTTGCGGATTGCGCGTGCCGTACGGCGCGATCTTGGGCGAAAGCTCGCGCGCGAGCGCATTGGCAGCACCGAGGACATCACCCGCGGGGACGGTGGCGGAGACGATCTTGGCGGTCTTCGCGGTACGCACGTCTTCGAGCGTGAGCTGCACTTCGAGCTTGCCGTTCCGGATGTAGTATTGGCCGTAACCCAACTGCGTGGCGCCGGCGGCGAGCGCCTGCTGGCTTTCGGAGGAGATGCCGGGCGTAGCGATGGCGTGCACGCCCATCGCGCGATCGAGCGAGTGGAAGCGGGAGGACGGAATACCTGAGATCCCGGCGGAGACGACTTCGGAAATCGCGCGGCCTTGCCAGGAGAGGGATGGATCGGCGCTCAGGTTTTCAAAGCGCAGGATGGCGACTTTTGGGGGCTGCGACGGGTTAGTGGAACGCGAGCATGAGGTGAGGAGAATGAGCGCGAGGAGGCCAAGAAGGCAAGCAGAGCCAGGGTTAGGGAGCGGTGGGCATGAGGGGGACCACCGCTCCCTGACGGTCGCGGCACTGATTGGGGCTCGCTTTTCATGAGCTGTAGCGGATGGAAAGCGGCTAAAGAACACGAGGCTCCAGGGTGAGAAGCAGCTTGAACTCCGGGAGTTCGCGCAGGGTGGCGAACGCCGGATCGGAATCCAGTTTCTTGCGCTCCTTGAAACCTTCTTCGAGAGCTTTGCGCAGGTATTGAATAGCGAGCTCGCTGCGGCCGCCCTGCGCATAGAGCGCGGCCATCGAGTAGTGGAATTTAGCGCGGTCCTGCACGCTACGCTCCTGGAGCATGATGCCGTAAGAGCTGTGGTGCTCGAAGACATTGGGGTCCAACTGGAGCGCGGTGCGGAATTCTTCCATGGCCGATTCGAACTCTTTGCGCGCGAAGTAGGCGGTGCCGAGGTTGCTGTGAATGCTGGCAGAATCGGGAGAGATCTTGATGGCCTTCTTGTATTGCGAGACGGCGCGGCGATAACTTTTCTTGGCATACCAGATGGTGCCGAGATTGTTGATCGCCTCGTGATAATCGGGTTTGAGCTTGACGGCCAGCTCATAGCATTTTCGGGCATTATCGAGTTGCTGAAGCTGGTGGTAAGCGATGCCGGTTTTGTTGCGCAGCACGGCGTCCTTGGGAGAACCTTCCGCGAAGGCTTCGATGGCCTGGCGATATTCTTTGCGAGCCATCAGGATATCGCCGCGAGTTTCGGGTGACAGTATAGGCTTCGGCGTCTCCGCCTGCGGCGGAACGCGCGTGCCATCCAACATCGAGCTGGGTGTGACTACACCGG
>JAOAPT010000674.1 GCA_025463045.1 Candidatus Solibacter sp. | reverse complement strand
ATCAAACGTGCGATCCCGGTTCCAAAGACTATCTCTCCCGAGGCCCAGGCGCTCATGGCCTCGGGCGATCGATGGGTACCTCAGGGCGCCACGAAGGAACGGGATTCCTTTATGGAAAAGATGAAGGCCACTTACCCCGTCGATGTCGAGGACACGACGTTCGGGGGGGTGAAGGTCTGGGCCGTGACCCCGAAGCGACTTGCGCCGCAGAAGCGGGACCGCCTTCTGATCTGCCTGCACGGCGGCGGCTTTACCAGCGACTCGGGATCTCTGATCGAGAGCATTCCGATGGCGGCATTGACCGGCACAAAGGTGATTTCGGTGCAGTACCGCCTGGCGCCGCAGTTTCCTTTTCCAGCCGCGGTGGAAGACAGCGTTGCGGTTTACACTGCCGCGCTCAAGACCCATGCGCCACGGAAGATCGCTATCTACGGAACTTCCGCCGGCGCGGTCCTGGCGGCCCAAACAGCGGTTCAAATACGCAAGAACTCCCAGCCTCTTCCTGCAGTCCTGGGCTTCTTCTCCGGGTACGTCGATCTCGCCCGATACGGTGACTCCAGATTTCTTTATGGCGCCGGCGGCCTGAAGGACTTCAGCGCCATGATCGAACCCCTGAAAGGCCTTGGGATGGTCCCCTACGTCGGAGACCACGACCGCAAGGATCCCGTGCTTTCGCCGATGTATGCGGACCTCAAAGGATTCCCGCCGACTCTCTGCATGACTTCGACCCGCGATCACTGTCTCAGCGGCACGGTCGACTTTCATCGCGCGCTTCTTCGAGCCGGAGTGGACGCCCGGCTGATGGTCTTCGACGCCCTGCCACACGCCTTTTGGTACCGGTTCGACCTCCCGGAATCGAAGGAAGCGCTCGAAGCCCAGGCGAGCTTTCTCGACAAGAACCTCGGCTGACCAATTCGGCTGACCAATGCTGACCAATTCGGCTGACCAATGATGATACGCGCTCACGGTAGGATTTGGTGCTCTCTCGTATTCTGGTTCGGCTTGACTCATCTGGCCGGTGCCGGACCGGCCAACAAGACCCGGCCAGGCGACCTTGTGATCGACCCTCCGACGCTGATCAATCTCGGTTTCGAGTGGCCGATCGAGGGCGATGACAACCGCAACGCCACGGTCGAAGTCTCCTATCGCCGGACCGGGGATGCTGCGTGGAAACAGGGCTTGCCTCTGTTACGCCTGCAGGGAGAGCGCATCTTCCAGGCGCAGGGCGTATTCGATGTGATCTCGCCTAATATGTTCGCGGGCAGCATTCTCGACCTGGAACCGGACACCGCGTACGAAGCCCGGTTCACGTTGACCGATCCCGATGGCCTGGTGGGCGCAAACGGCAGCGTGGTGGTCAAGACCGTTACGGTCCGTACCCGACCGGAGCCGAAGCCATATTCGGAAGGGCGGGTGTTCCACGTATATCCGCCCGATTACTCCGGGCCTAAAATCGAGCCCGCATTCGACGCGCTCATGTGCGCCTATAACTACTACTGCGGCGGTGGAGACACGGTCACCGCGGGCCGTCCTCGGGTCAAAGCGGGCGATGTGATCCTGGTCCACGCCGGCCTGTACCAATATCATCGCGAGTATTACACCGGCGACCGCAAGATCAACGCCACCACCCCGTTCGAGGGAACGTACTATCTGACCGCGCGCGGCACGCCCGAGAAGCCGATCGTCATCAAAGGCGCGGGGGATGGCGAAGTGATCTTCGATGGCAACGGAAACTTCAATCTTTTCAATGTCAAGGCTGCGGACTACAACTACTTCGAAGGCGTGACCATTCGCAATACCGATATCGCGATCTGGGCGGGCACGCAGTTCATCGCAGGCTCCAAAGGACTCACCGTCAAAAAATGCCGCTTCGAAAACGTGGCCTTCGGTGTGTTCACGAACTATGCGGGATCGAGCAATTTCTACATCGCCGACAATTTCTTTTTTGGGCGTGACGATTCCAAGCATCTACTTGGTTGGATCGGAGCCTTCTGGGCGCAATTCGACGGCGTCGACGGCCAGAAGTTCCCTCCTACCTTGGCGTCCTATACCGCGGTCCGCCTTTATGGACCCGGCCACGTGGTGGCCTACAACTACGTGGCCGACTTCCACGATGGGATCGACGTGGAGACCTACGGAAATCCCGACGGCTCGCACGCGATTGACGGGCCCCACTATCCTCCACGGGAGAGTTGGGACCGCCGGCCGGTGTCGATCGATTTCTACAACAACTACATGACGAATTTTCACGACAATGCCTTCGAGATCGATGGCAGCATGCACAACATTCGCGTCATGCGAAACATGATGATCAACTCGGCCTCTCACCCCTTCTGCAACCAGCCTGCGATCGGGGGGCCGGTTTACTGGATCCGCAACATTGCCTACCATGCTCCCGGAGGATCGACCAGGTTGACCAACGGCGCCGCCGGCGTGCTCTTCTACAACAACACCATCCTCACGGAAACTGCCGCCGGATCTTCGGCGAACGTGCACTGGCGCAATAATCTGATCCTCGGCGAGAACTCTTCTCCGGCGATCTTCAGCGTCAACACCAACACGAACTACAGCTCGTCGGATTACAACGGATTTCGAGTCAACCCTGGAGCGCCCTTCTCGTTCCAGTGGAATTCACCTCCCTGGCGTACCTCGGCAGATTACTCTGGTCTGCTCCAAGGCGGCCGCGGGGCCATCGGAAACAATTCCCTGGAAACCCGTCAGTTTGCCACGCTCGCCGAATACAGCCGCGCAACCCATCAGGATGAGCATAGTGTCAACGTAGATTACGACATCTTCGTGCACGTCCCAAGGCTGGATGCGAAGGATCTGAAGACGGTTCAAAGGTTGTACCGGGCGGATGATTTCGACTTCCGCCTGAAGCCCGGCTCAGCGGCCATGGACCGCGGCCTGGTTCTGCACAACGTGACGGATGGCTTTACCGGATCGGCACCGGATCTGGGAGCTCTCGAACTGGGCCAGATGCCTCCGCACTACGGGCCCCGCTAGGTGACAGCTCGACCGTGTTGGCGGACGCGCGGTGCTGCCCGCGGCGTGAGTCAGACGAAACCTCCAGGCTGCCGTGCCTCTTACAAGGTCCACGAACTATGGACTCAACTATGCGGCGTCGCCTCGTGTTCATAGTCCGCTGCACGGGCATCGATCAATGCGAACGTGCGATTCAGGTTACGCTGTAGTGCCGCGACACGAGCCGACGGCTTGCGAATCTCGACGTCGATCACGTGCTCAGCGACCACAGTTTTAAGTTCCTTTACGGGCACACGAAGCGCCCGGTGTGGAACACGTCTTTCCTGCCATTACCGGAAGCCAATGTGGGACGGACTAGCGATCATGCGCCAAGAAATCGGCCTCTCTCCGGCCTGAGTAGCGCGACGTATTTTTTCTGTGCGCTCATTATCGAGCTTGGAAGAGGCGGCAGGATGCGCCAAATCACACACACAGGACTATTTCGGTCGTCCTAGTTCGCGGGCGCTGCCTTCAGCATGGAAGAAGAGGATGAGTCGAAGCCTCACCGACTTGCCTGCTCGCCATCGGGTTGAAGAGGCCTTCGCGGCGGAGCGTGCTCAACATTCCGACAGTCCTCTCATACCCATGGTGGCATTCCATTCGGTCGCAATGAGGCTTTCCCAACAGAATGAACCCCTCGCTTAAGACGACCTGCGAATAGTGAGTCCTCTTAACGAAGCCGCTGCAGATTCCGGGTTCCGGCCGTCGTCCTTCGACCCTACGGTTTGCGCGACTATTCGTTCCGCGACCTGAAGGGGAATAACGCGGTGCTGATCGGCAACAGCCGTTCCAATCCGAGGGTGGAACCGTTCGAGCCGAAGCTGGGAATCCGCTGGACGTTTGATACGGCGGCGGCGGTCTACGACCCGGTGGACCTGTGGAGCGGCAAGGGTTATCAGGCGCGCGGACCGGGCGATCCGCGCGAGAGCTATTTTTCGGTGGCGCTGATGCCAAATTTGGGCGGCACGGGGGACGTGCTGATCATTTCCGGAACGGGTGGAAGCGCGATCAATGCCGGCACGGATTTTCTGGCGGACGAGGCATCAATGACCAGTTTGCGTCGGCAACTGCCGGCGACGGCGGTCCGCCCCTTCCCTCATTTCGAAGCGCTCATCAAGGTGAAGGGGCGAAGCTCGGTTCCCCGCGACGCGACGATTCTGCTTTGCCGGACTCCTAAGAGCTAATCGGAGGAGATCACTTCCAACTATTCGTAAAGATAGACTGGACGATCGAGCCGGAACCGGAGAACAGTTTCTGAAGGAATGTGCAGCGCGGGACCACGCGTCAGCACCTGTGCGCCAGCTCCAGCGACGCCGCCGGCGAGAGCTCCGATAGCCGCACCCTTGCCGCCGCCCGCGATTGCGCCGAAAAGCGTGCCGAGTAACGCACCGCCTCCCACGAAGGCGCCGGTTCGCCTATTTGCGCCGGGACCTTCACGAACAGTCATGTTCGTAATGTCCTCGCTGTTGATGATGTAGCGCCGGCCGTTCACGCTGACTGAGCGAAGGTCAACCGCAATTTCGCCACCGCCAACGCTACGGACGATCAAGTGCGCCGGCGAACCTCGCGGGATGACGACATTTCCATTCATATCGAGGACGTCACTTTCGATGGAAGCCAGAAACTGCTTACGCGGGTTGGCTTCCCGGGTTTCTATGGGATCGATGGTCCGAACTACTATTTCCGTGCCCGCGGGAATTACTGCGTAGCGAGTCCAGCCGGTGCTGGGTACTACGTCGGTGTCGACATATCCCCGTTCAGCCGCTGGCAGGGTCTCGGGAACGAGGCGGTCCGAAGCCCCCGTAGCCCCCGTAGCCCGCGGACGGTTGAAAACCAGCGTCTGAATCTCAGAAATGTTGAACTTGTGCCGGTTGCCATGTTCGTCGATGAACCAGACCGTCTCGGCGTTGCCGCCATCATATCTGCCCTGGATTCGGGTGCCGGTGTTCAAGACAAGTACCTGTTGCGCGAAAGCCAGCTGGCCGGCAAAAACGAGAAGAAGCAATATACTCGGTGTCTTATTCATATCTTGTTTCCTGGATGAAAGGGTTGGAGTCCTATAGGGACCGCACCTGGCAAGCGAAGCGGCAAGTCTTGTGCCAGTTAAGCCGGTGCGGCGCATCGCTGATTGTGCCCGTTTAGACGGTCCGGCTATCGCGTTGCCCGTCGTCCGGCGGAATGAATCCATCTGCCGGCAGACGGCCTGTGCCCGTCACACTGTGGGACGTCGACGTCGTAGGGAAGGCGGAAGTGATCCCACCGAAGTAGCCGAATACAAAAAACGGCGCGCCGAGTCCATGGCGCGCCTCAGAGTAACCACTCTCTGCTGCGCAGAAGTTCCAGGAGGGCCGCTGCCGGAACCGGAGGCTTGAGCAGCAGCGGTGTCTCGGACCCGATATACCAGATCCGGACGATGTCCAAACCGTCGATATCAAATGACACCACGTTGTCAGCGTTCACTACCTGGTCGCCGATGCGTACGAAGAATTTGGTTTCCATGTCAGGCTCTGCCTACGCAACCCGCATGCCGCAGCTGTTATCAGTGCGTTGGCGCTACGTGTGGCGATTGGGCGTCTAAGCTTCGAACGCGGCGGACAAGTGGTAGACGGCCGCCGCGTCACCGGCCGGAAGCACGCACGCCGCTGGAATGCCTCTCCGCCTCGATCATGCCGTGCAGGTGGGCGACAGCATTTTCGATGTCCTGGTGTTTGTATTGTGCCGCCCTGCTTTCCGCCGAAAGGATTCCGCACCGGTGAACTTTCTTGAAATCTCCGTACGGAAACTCGTACGCTCCCTTGGTGTCCTCCGGCTTCTCAGGGTCAATACCGAGATACCACTTCGAGTATTCGCCGAACCCATGCAGACGGATCATTTCGTTTTCGTCTTCCGCGGAAGGCCGGTGCTCACTCCAGTCGTCTCTCTCGTCGTACACGAACTTTCCTTCCAAGACGAGCGTCTTCGCGTGCTCGAATGCTTTTCTGTTCAGTATTACCGCCATAGCAGGTAGTCTCCACGTGGTGGCTTACCAGCATTTTGGAATCCGCCAGCCGGACCGCCCGTCGCTCCACAACTCGGCGATTTGTAACGGAACTCTCGTTCGCTGCGTCCCTCGATTTAGAGCAGTGCCCGCCAGATAAATCTTCCCTTGGCCAGCTCGTAGAAAGAGAAAGTTTTCATGCACCGCATTTCCGCCGTTTTCGCCCTTGCCGCGTTGAGTCTGTTGGCCGCCGACACCCCGCCTACCGCAAGCGCACCCTCAGATCCAAAGCCCGAAGGTCCTTCGGTGACATTCCGCAGCGATGTCTCGCTGGAACGCGTGGACGCGCAGGTAGTGGACCGGGACAATCGACCCATCCGAGGTCTGAAGGCGGAAGATTTCAACTTGCGTGTAAACGGAAACCAGCAGGAGATCCGTGATTTTCAAAGTGAGAAGATGCCCGTCGACGTCCTTCTGCTGCTGGATGTGAGCCGCAGCATGGAGTCTCACGTCCAGCGCATCGCCTCCGCATCTCATCAGGCGCTGGGCGCTTTGGGGGAACAGGATCGAATCGCCATTATGGTGTTCGACCGCTCCACGCGCGTGCGCATGCCGCTCCGCGCGAGCCGCCAGGATGCCGAACGCGAACTCGCAAAGGTGCTCGAGGAGGAAACCTTCCAGGGCGGGACGGACATCACACGAGGCCTGTTGGACGCCGCCGATTACATGGCGCAGAACGCGCGCCGCGATGCGCGGAGGGCGATCGTGATCCTGACCGACGATCAGACCGAGCGCGATCGCAACGAAGCATCCGTCTCGCGCGCGTTGACCCGTGCAGACTCCGTCCTGAGCGCGTTAATTGCGCCGGACGCCATGCATACGGGGACCGGAAGCGGCGCCCGTTCGTTGTTTGATGACGACCGCTTGCGCCAACTGTTCGGCGGAAACCTCCCTCCGGGGTTCGGATCATTCGGCGCAATCGGCCACACGCAGTCTGCAGGCACCTCCCGCATGGCGCGCCAGTCGGGCGGTGACAGCATGACTGTTGAGGACGCTTCGGCCTTTGAGGACACCCTGGCGCGAATACGCGAGCGATATGCCTTGTATTTCTACCTGCCGGAAGGGGTGCAACCTGGCGACGGGCACTCGGTCGAGGTCGAGTTGTCCGATGCGGCGAAGGAGCGCTATCCCGGCGGCGAGGTTCACTACCGAGGCTCGCACCAGGCGCCGAACGGGTCACGCGACTCCGAAGGCAATCGGCCAATTAGGGTCCTCTTCCCGGCCGGCGAGGCAACCGCCGCGAAACCCCTCGGGTTGACGCGTTAGTACCCAGTTGCTGCCTTTGGCCAATGCGCCCGGGCAGTTGTCGAGCAGGCGTGTGTAAACGTCCCATCGTTTACACCGCCGCTGCTCTGATGTAAAAAAACTCGCAGCACAGATCCGGCAGTGGGACGAAACTGAGTACTGCAATTCCCTCCGGTGCCGGCAAGTGCGACACCGTCCAGGGTCGTTTCCTGGGTCGGAGATGCGATGGCGGTCTTAGACAACGCCAAATCGGTTTGCTGTTCCCCTCGATTCCCTGATCCTTCCCCTCTTCCTTACCATCTAAACCGCGAGCGTGAGCGCTTGGATTGCCGTCGGCAAACCGAGGCGCCGGCGCCTGTCATGGAGACTGTATATGCCTGCCGATCGCGAAGATCCTGTCGTACACGTGCTCTGGTTAAATGCCGGCTTGAGTTGCGATGGAGATTCCGTATCCCTAACGGCCGCCACGCTGCCCAGCGTTGAGGAGATCGCGCTGGGTGCGCTTCCTGGGTTGCCGAAGGTGCAATTCCATTGGCCGCTGATCGATTACGAGGTCGGCTCGGATTTCCTCCGGTGGTTCTTCGACGGCGAGGCTGGGAAAATCGACCCGTTCGTTCTGGTGATCGAAGGGTCGCTCGCCAACGAAAAGATTAAGCCGGAAGGCTATTGGACCGGTTTTGGCAACGATCCCGCAACCGGGCAGCCCATTACTTTGATGGAGTGGGTGGACCGTCTGGCTCCGAAGGCCTGGGCTATTGTCTGCGCCGGCACTTGCGCGACGTACGGCGGCATTCACGCGATGCAGGGCAATCCGACGGGAGCGATGGGCATCCCGGATTACCTGGGTTGGGACTGGCGTTCGAAAGCGGGCGTCCCGGTGGTCTGCGTGCCGGGGTGTCCGGTGCAACCCGACAACATGTCGGAGACGCTGCTGTACCTCTTGCACCAGGCGGCGGGCAATGCGCCGATGATCCCGCTCGACGACCGGCTGCGGCCGCAGTGGCTTTTCGGCATGACGGTGCATGAGGGCTGCGATCGCGGCGGGTTCTACGAACAGGGACAGTTCGCGACGGACTACGGGCAATCCGAGTGCCTGGTCAGGCTCGGATGCTGGGGACCGGTGGTGAAGTGCAACGTCACCAAACGCGGGTGGATGGACGGTGTCGGCGGATG
>JAOAPT010000631.1 GCA_025463045.1 Candidatus Solibacter sp. | reverse complement strand
CTGTTGAGATCCGGCTCTCCGGTCATTGCATAGAGCGCGGAACCCTCCCGGAAGGCGGCCATGTAGGCCGTCAACAGGGTGCGATTCAACGGCGCCGCCCCCGCCGCGCCGGTCCGCGTGATCCCGCAGTGAATCTGCAGATGACCGCGCGCTACGCCGCTCTTGATCACCGCCCGGACGTCGTTCTCCAGCGCGTCGAGCTCATTCGGCATGTGGAAGTGCAGGTCCAGTCCGCGATGGTTCACGCTCTTCAGGCTGAAGACAACCTCGCCTTTGGGAATCTCTTTTCGAATGCGGGCAAAGCCCGTCATGCTGCGTACGCTCAAAGGTCTACCACCGTTCCGGCGTCCTCGAACTGAAGTTCGTGGAGGCGTTGATATATTCCACCGCGCGACACGAGTTCTTCGTGTGTGCCGATCTCGCGGATCTGGCCCTTTTCGAGAACCACGATCTTGTCCGCCCGGCGGATGGTCGAAAGTCGATGCGCGATCACGATCACCGTGCGATGCTCCATCAGATTGGCAAGCGCCTTTTGTACCAGCATTTCGCTCTCGGTGTCGAGATGGCTGGTGGCCTCGTCCAGAATCAGGATTGGCGCGTTCTTCAGCAGCGCGCGCGCGATCGAAAGGCGCTGCCGCTGTCCACCGGAAAGTTTCACCCCGCGATCGCCGATCACAGTCTCGTAGCCTTCCGGCAGGCGCATGATGAAATCGTGGGCCAGCGCGGTTTCCGCCGCGGCGCGGATCGCGTCCTGCGCCACTCCCTCGCGCCCGTACGCGATGTTGTTCGCCACCGTGTCATTGAACAGGAACGTGTCCTGCGCGACTAGTCCGATCTGCGCGCGCAGGCTGGTCAGGCTGAATTCGCGCACGTCGCGGCCATCGATCCGCACGCTACCCGATGTGGGGTCGTAAAAACGCGGCAGGAAGTTCGCGATCGTCGTCTTGCCGCCGCCGCTCGGACCCACCAGCGCGACGACCTCGCCCGCCTTCACTTCCAGGTTGAGGCCCTGAAAGCGGAAGCCGTCAGGTGCGCCGGGATAGTGAAACGCGACGTTCTCGAACGTGATCGTATTCTGAAACGTGGTCAACACGGGAGCGCCCGCCGTATCGACCACCGTCTCCTGATGATCCAGATATTCGAACACCTTCTGCGATGCGCCCAGCGCCTGTTGAAAGATGTTGTAGATGCCGACCAGCCGCTTCAACGGCTCGAGCAGCAGCAGCAGCGCGATGATGAAGCTGGTGAACGCGCCGGCGGTAAACACGCCGACTTTGATCTGCATGCGTGCGTACGTCAGGAGCCCGACGATGGTCACTGCCGCGCAGAAATCGATCAGCGGAGACGACATCCCCTGTTGCAGCACGTAGCGCGCGTTATTCTTCAACAGGCGCGCCGACGCGCTGTGGAAGCGTCGCGATTCATAGTCCTCGGCGGTGAACGCCTTCACCACCATGTGTCCGCTCAAGGTCTCCTGCAGGATCTGATTGAGATCGGCCTGCCGCTCCTGCGTCCCCCGGCTGGTGCGCCGGATCCGCCGTCCCATGCGCATCGTCGGCAGCATCACGGTGGGCAGCACGATCAGGCAGATTAGCGCGAGGCGCCAGTCGTTGCTCATCAGGACGAACAGCAGGAAGGCCGCCGAAAAGAATTGCCGCAGCAGGTCGGCCAGAATTTGCGACGTCGCCACCTGTACCTTATCGACGTCGTTCATGATCGACGACATCAACTGCCCCGTGGAATGCGCCTCGAAGAATTCCGCGCCCTGCTTCAGCACCTTATCGAAGACCGCGTTTCGCAGCTTCGTGACACTCGCGAATCCCGCGTAACTCACCAGATAATTGCCCACGTAATCGCACGCGCCCTTCAGCAGGAAGGCGATCAGCAGCGCCGTCGCGATCATGAACCAGTCGCTGCGCCCGTGGATTCGCAGGATATCGTGCAGGTAAATCTGGTGGCCCATGAAAGGGTGGGGAAGCAGCGGAATCGGACCGCCCGGCGCGTTCGGGATCAGCACGCGATCGAAAATTGGCTGGATCAGCAGCGGCATCGTGCCCTGCGCCGCGCCCGCCAGCGCCATCAGCACCACGGCGAGTAGAATTTGCGGCCAGAATTTCCGGCCGTACGCGGTGAGGCGCAGGATCTGTTTCATGCCGCCGCCTTCACCCGGTGCAGCGCGTCCAGCACCTGCTCGACGCCGGCGGGTGCTCGCACCACTTCGCCCGCCGTCCGCCACGGACCCCAGATCTCCGGATCGCTCGCGCTGAAGACCACGACGGTCGGCAATCCGAATGCCGCCGCCATGTGCGCAGGCCCCGAATCGTTGCCCACGAACAGCGACGCTCCGGCCAGGAGCACTTTGATTTCCGAAAGCGGAGCGCCCTGCACCGTGCGAAATCCGGCAAACGCCGAAAGATCGTCTCCCGCCGCACCAATGAAGATCGGGTCGAGCCCGTTCTCCCGCAAATGTCCGGCGACCTCCAGAAAGTTTTCGACGGGCCACGTCTTTTCCGCGCTCGACGCCTGCGCGTGAAGCACCGCGGTCGAAATCGTGGACACGTCCGACCTCCGCGGCGGAATCAGGCGTGCTCGAGGAATCTCGACCCGCGGCACGCCCAAATAAAACATCGCGGACGCCAGATGTTCCGCTGTATGGACCGTGCGCTCCACCCCGAGAATTTCCTGCGCGCGCGGAATCCTTACGTTATAGATGAACTGCTGACGGTAGTGCCCAAAACCCGCGCGAAAGCCTGCGCCCGAAAGCTCCGTCATCCACGCGCTGCGCGTGCCGCCGTGAAGATTGACACAGAGCTGCGGGCGAAAGCTCCGTAGCGCGGGTAGATTTGGGGAAAGAATCTCGTCGAGATCGGGACTGCCCTCGAAGATTTCGCGGAAGCGGTCCTCCACGACGATCGCGAGATGGAGGTCCGGCCGGTAGCGTTTCAATATGTCGAGCGCGGGTGTGGTGAGCACGCAATCGCCCAGGCTGCGGAGCCTGAGGATCGCGACCCGGCTACCTCGCGGCAGACAATCCAAAACGCTTTCCACGGCCTATTCTTCGATTTTCGCCTCGTCGACCAGCATGACGGGGATGTCGTCGCGGATCGGGTAAACGCGGTGGCACTCGACGCACTTCAAGCCGCTGTTATCCGGTTTGAGTTCGACGGTCGCCTTACACATCGGGCACACGAGGATCTCTAGCAAGTCTTTGCTGATAGCCATAGCGATTCTTCAGTTTAGCAGCGTTGGCCCAAAGTATTACAGTTCCCCATCAGAGCCGCGATCATATGGCATCGTTCGGCCCACCAAAGCTGATGAGACATCGAGCCCTCAATCCGCGCCACGACGGTGAAGGCTCACGGCCTGCGACCGACCAAAGGCGATGAAGAACCGAGCCCCCCGAATGAAAACCGAGCCCCGATCGGAGCCGCGACGTTTACGGAGCGGTGGTCACCGAAGAGGACCACCGCTTGCTCACGCGCGCGGCTCCGATTGGCTCGGTTCTTCAACGGAGTTTTCCATGGCTCTTCGGCGGCAACAAGGGATGAAATGCACGAGCGCTTTGTTCGCGCGTCATTTTCAGGGGAGTTTTCCAGGGAGCGAGCTGATGCGCTGGAGACGTCAGATCCGAGCCGCGACGGTTACGGAGCGGTGGTCGCGTGACCACCGCTCCCTCACGGTCGCGGCTCTGATAGGAGTGGTTCTTCAACGGAGATTTCCATGGCCCGTTCGGGGCCACAACAAGGCATGAAATTGACGATCGCTTCT
>JAOAPT010000624.1 GCA_025463045.1 Candidatus Solibacter sp. | reverse complement strand
TCCTGCTCCTGCCTGTGGCTTCGGCGCAGCGGCTGATGGAAAATCTGGGGCGCGGCGTGATTGCGATGCGATCGACGGAAACGGAAGTGTACGTGGGATGGCGGCTGCTGGGGACGGACCCGAGCGGTGTGGCGTTCAATCTGTATCGATCGACAGGCGGCGGCAAGGCGGTCAAAGTCAACAGCACGCCGCTGACGAAGACCACGGACTTCGTCGACAGTGCGGCCGATTTCGCGAAGAGCAATGCGTATACGGTGCGGCCGGTGATCGGCGGTAAGGAGCAGGCGGCGAGCAAGGCGTTCACGCTGGCGGCGAATGCTGCGGTAGGTCAGTACCTGGCGATTCCGATTCAACAGCCGCCAGGCGGCACCGCGGTGGACGGGCGGCCATACATCTATAACGCCAACGACGCGAGCGTCGGCGATCTGGATGGCGATGGCGAGTACGAGATCGTGCTGAAGTGGGATCCCTCGAACTCGCGCGATAATTCGCAGGCGGGGTACACGGCGAGCACGATCTTCGACGCGTACCGGATGGATGGCAGGCGGCTGTGGCGCATCGACCTCGGGCGCAACGTGCGTTCGGGCGCGCACTACACGCAGTTTCTGGTCTACGATTTCGATGGCGATGGGAAGGCGGAGATCGCGATCCGCACGTCGGATGGGACGATCGATGGCACGGGCAAGGTGCTGGGCGATGGGAAGGCGGATTGGGTTTCGAAGATCGCAGGGCCGACGCTCGGCAAGGTGGTGGCGGGTCCGGAATTCCTGACGATCTTCGACGGAATGACGGGCGCGGCGATGTCGAGTCAGAAGTTCGTGCCCGATCGCGGTGACATCAGCAAGTGGGGCGGCGTGGGCGGGAACTGCGGCAACGATGCAACGGGCAATCGCGTGGACCGCTTCCTGGCGGGCGTAGCGTATCTGGATGGCAAGCGCCCGAGCCTGGTGTTCACGCGCGGGTATTACGGGCGCACGGTACTCGCGGCGTGGGACTGGCGGAATAAGGAGTTGACCAATCGCTGGACGTTCGATTCGTCGCTGCCGGGACTGGAGGGGTACTCGGGACAGGGGTATCACAGCCTTTCGATCGCGGATGTGGATGGCGATGGGAAGGACGAAATCGTGTTCGGCTCGATGGTGATCGGGAGCGACGGGAAGGGACGCTTCTCGACGGGTTTTCGGCATGGCGACGCGCTCCACGTGAGCCGCTTCGATCCCGCGAATCCTGATACGCTGGTGTTCGGTATTCACGAAAACAACGGCGTGGGCTGCCCGAGTTCGCCGGGCAAGGCGCTGTACAACGGGCGCACCGGCGAAGTGATCTGGCGTAAGGACGAAGGCGTGGATATCGGGCGCGGACTGGCGGCGGACATCGACCCGCGGTATCCGGGCGCGGAGTTCTGGGGCGGTCCGGGCGGACTGTTCAATGGGAAGGGCGAGACGATCGGTCCGGCGCCGCGCACGACGAATTTCGCGGTGTGGTGGGATGCCGACCCGCTGCGCGAATTGCTGGACGACAACTGGATCGCGAAGTGGGATTGGCTGACGGGGACGATGAAGAGGTTGTTGACCGCCGACGGTTGCGTCTCGAACAACGGCAGCAAGAGCACACCGGCGCTGAGCGCGGATCTGTTCGGCGACTGGCGGGAAGAGGTGATGTGGCGGACGGCGGACAACAGGTTCCTGCGGATATACAGCACGACGATACCGGCGACGAATCGCATCTACACGCTGATGCACGATCCGCAGTATCGACTGGCGGTGGCGTGGCAGAACGTGGGATACAACCAGCCGCCGCATCCAAGCTTCTTCATCGGGGACGGGATGAAGGAGCCTCCCGCGCCGAACATCACGACGAAATTGGCGAAGTGATGATGACGGATACCCGCTGGAATTTAGACCTCGTCAGGTTGATGGTAGTCGTCTGTTCGGCCTCAATTCCCGTGATGGATGCGCAGCCGGCTGCGGGCAATGTGTTCGCGGCAGCTTCGGTCAAGATCAACCGGAGTGGCAGCAATGGGCGGCAATCGATGACACCGGGAAGAATCAGTTTCCGGAGCGTCTCGCTGAGAGAGTGTCTGATGACCGCCTATGAGCTGCGCAGTTATCAGGTGGCCGTACCGGCTTTGGCGAGTTCCGAGCGATACGATGTGGATGCCACGGCGGAGGGTCCCGCATCGAATGCGGAACTCAGAGCGATGCTCAAGGCACTGCTTGCGGAACGCTTCCAACTGAGAACTCACGACGAAACCAGAGAGCTTCAGGCCTATCGTTTGATTGCGACAAAAAATACCAAGCTCACACGAGCGGCACCAGACCAACCTGGAAGCTACGCTTTGGAGGGAGGCTCAGCGGCGTTCCACGCCATGTCCATGCGGGCGTTCGCAGACTACCTGTCGCACCTCGGCCCAATCGATCACCCTGTGATTGACGGAACCGGAATGGAAGGCGTCTTCGATTTCAAATTGAAGCTCTTCGAGGCCCGGCCGGACATGCCGATGAATGAATTGAAGCGCGCATATTACGAGTGGGACCAGGGATCATCCATCTTTACGGATGTGCAGGAGCAGCTTGGGCTGAAACTGCAACCGGAAAAGGCGCCAATTCACATTCTCGTGGTCGATTCTGTGGCTAAACCCTCAGAAAACTAGCGGCACGAGGCTTACCGGCGGGCGAATTCTGCAAAAAACAATTTGCATAAAATATGTTTTCTGTTATTCTGTATTTGCTCTGGTACTCAAACAACCGCGCGAAAACTAATGGATACTGCCGCACAAGGCATCCTCAATCGCGATGAAATGGAGAGCAGGCGCCTGTTAGCCGCACAGGACCTGCAAACGGGGCTCACGCAGTCCCAAGTCGCCCGCAAATTCGGGGTTAGCCGTACTACGGCTTCCCGATGGAACCGCTCGCTGAGCGGCGCCGGGGTGGAAGCACTCCGCAAACGGCGTGCACCGGGCCGTCCGAGCCGACTCACCACGGAACAACTCAAACTCTTAACCGAGACCTATCAGGCGGGACCGCGCGCGTCGGGGTTCGATACCGACCGCTGGACCACGGCCCGCTTCGCCGACGCTATTTTTGCGTTGTTCGGAGTGCGCTACGATCCGGATCACGCGGGCCGCATCATGCACCGGCTGGGGCTGCGCGAACGCCGCCGCTCGCGCCGTATACCGGACGTGGTCTACACCTTTACGGTTCCCGGCGTGGAAATGCCGGAAGTCATCACGGGCGTGGCATAAGCAGGCGGGACAGGCCGCGAGGCCTGTCCTACTAACGCGCTCCGGCAAGTTTCAACACGTAGGCCTGTCGCGCGGGCAAGCTGGCGGACAGGGCTTCCGGTACGCGAATCTGCAGTTGCTTGCCCTTTAGTTTGGACTCCAACGGCTGGCCGCCTTCAAGCAGCGTCACGCGGACGCCGGCGGGCGCTTCGATATCCTCGAGGACCATTTCGCGGACGGGACGGCGGGGCAGGATCGCGTACACTGCGTCGTTCTTAGCCGTGAAGAAAGCGTCGGCGCGCGCGTAGCCAGCCGGCGGAGTGTCCACCAGTTTGGTGATGTCGTAATCCGACATGAACTCCTTCTCTTCGAGCTTGGGAATGTTGCCCTTGCTCCACTGCCGCGGATTGCGATGGGCGTGCGTGCCGTAGATCGCCTCCCCGTTGGGACGCAGGAAGTCGCCGAGTTGGATCAGGCGTTCCTCCATCACGACCGGAATGCGTCCATCGGCGGTCGGTCCGATATCGAGCAGGAGATTGCCGCCGCGCGCCACGATATCGAGCAGCATCATGAGCAGCTCGCGATCGGTGTGGTAGTCGGCGAGCGTCTCCATGCGGTTATAGCCGTACGAGTAGCCCATGCCGCGGCTTTCTTCCCAGGGATGTTTCGCCTGCTGCATGCCTGACGTGTATTCGGTGGTGTAGTAGCCGCCGTGTTTGTGGCGCGTGTCCTTGCCCCAGCGATCGTCGATCACGACCTCGTCGCGCACGGGCGATTCGTTGAACAGCCAGGCCAGCAGTTCGGGCGAGCGCCATTGGTCGCTGGTCAGTTCCCACTCGCCATCGGAGAAAATGATGCTCGGCTTTAGGTGTGTGACAGCGTCCTTGAACTGCGGGAACATGTGCTCTTCGACGTAGCGCTTCTTGTCGGTGAGGTAGAGCGGGTTATACCACTCGTAGAGCGAATAGTAGATGCCCATGTGAAGGCCCTTGCGGCGTCCGGCCTCCATCAAGTCGAGCGCGATGTCGCGTTTGGGGCCGATGTCGACGGCGTTCCACGGGCGGTTCCACGTCTTGTTAGCCTGCTCATTCTTCCACAGCGTGAAGCCCTCGTGGTGCTTGGAGGTGAGCGCGACGTACTTGGCGCCGGAGCGTTCGAAGACATCGGCCCAATGGTCGGGGTTGTAGAGTTCGGTGCGGAACATGGGCGCGAAATCGAAGTACGGGAAATTGGCGCCGTAAACGCGATCGTGGAATTTTCGCGTTTGGGAATTCGGCTTGTTGAGTGAGTTCCAATACCACTCGGCGTACATCGTCTCGCCTTTGACTTTGACGGGAGCGAAAGCGGGGACGGAATAGACGCCCCAGTGGATGAAGATGCCGAACTTGGAATCGGTATACCAGGCGGGCGACGGGCGCGCGTCGATGGATTCCCAGGTGGGCTGGTAGCGTGTCTGACCGAAGGCACGCTGCCCGGCGGCAAGCGCCAGCGGCGCGGCGGCGCAGGCGCGAAGAAGATCTCGTCGTCGCATATGGCGGCTATGTTATCAGTCCGCGCGGAGGCTCGCGACGGGGTCGATGCGTACGGCGCGGAAGACGGCGGGCAGTGCGGCGAGGAAGGCTGCCGCGAGGATGACGAGCAGCGGCGGGAGGAGCATCGCGGGACCGGTCGCGTTCACGCGATAGAGCAGCGTCTCGATGTAGCGCACCGAGGCGAGGCCGAGCGCGAGACCGGCGATCGCGCCGACCATGACCATCGCGAAGACTTCGCGTGTGATGCGGCGCGCGATGTCGGAGGCTTGCGCGCCGATCGCCATCCGGATGCCGATTTCGCGGCGGCGCTGCAGGACGGAATAGTCGAGCACGCCGTAGAGTCCGATGGTCGCCAGCAAGAGCGCGACGGCGGCGAAGAAGAGCGCGAGCATCGCGAGCAGGCGCTCGCGGACGGTCTGCGCGCGTACCAGGTCGGCCTGGGTGCGGATGTTGCTGACGCGGAATTCGGGACGGGCGCGCGGGATTTCCTGGCGCAGCGTGGAGGCGAGGGCGAGCGGGTTCGCGCTCGACGTACGCACGATGAAGGTCGCGGTGCGGATCGCCGTCGGAAATGGCACGTAGGCCACCGGCAGAATCGGTTCGCGCAGGCTGCGGTAAGGCGCATCGCGCGCCACGCCGATCACGTGATAGCGGCTGCGGCCTTTTGCGAACGCCTGGCCGAGCGGACTCGCGCCGTTGAAATATTGCCGCACGAACGTCTCGTTGACGATCGCGCCGCCGGACGCGGTGTCGGCGGGACGGAAATCGGCGCCCTCGATCAGCGGGGTCCGCATCGCTTCCACCCAGCCGGGCGACACGGAGAGAAAGTAGGCGAGCACCGGACCGGGAGGCGCGCCGTTGACGGAGACGAAGCCGTTCCAGCCGTTCGGAGTGAGCAGGGGCCATCCGGCGAGCGCGACCGATTCGACGCCCGGCACGGTGCGGAGATGATCCGTCACCTGATCCCAGAAGACGGAGGGCTGCGCGTGCTGGGCCACGGTATCGAGCGTGAGGACGCGGTCCGGCGCGAAGCCGAATTCGCGGTGCGACAGGCGATCGAAGGTGGCGGCGAAGAGGCCCGCGATGAAGATCACGAGGAAACAGAATGCGACTTGCACGCCGACCAGCGCATGCATCAGGCGGCGGCGGGCGTGCGGGTCCGAGCCGCCTTTGAGCGCGCTCGCGGGGCGGACCGCCGAGGCGCGTAAAGCGGGCGCGAGGCCGAAGAGAAACGTCACGGCAAGCGTCAGCGCGAGGCCGAAGGCGAGAACCCGGAAGTCCGCCGGGAGGGGCAGGCGCGCCGGATTGTCGGGCGGATTGATGCGGCCGACGACGAAGGGTGCGGCCCACCACGCGAAGATTCCGCCGAGCGAGGCGGCGAGAAACGCGAGCCACGCGCTTTCCACGAGCACAAGTTGTACGAGGCGCCAGCGGCCCGCACCGATCGCGACGCGGAGCGCCATTTCTCGTGCGCGGGCGGCGGCCTGCGCGGTCATCAGATTCGCGACGTTCGCGCAGGCGATCAGCAGCACCAGCGCGACGAGAACGCCGAGCGCGATCAGGGAGCGCCGAAACTCCTGCTGGATACCAGAGGCTCCGGAGGCGGCGGGCGCGAGCATCAGCGTTTGATCGATGAAGTGCTCGATGCTCTGCTTCGTCATGCCGGTGAAGCCCTTGGCGCGATCCAGTTCGAAGGCCCGCGAAGTGGCGTGCAGGTTGGCGCGCACCGGTTCGACCGCGACGCCGGGCTTCAATAGGGCAAGCGAACGGTGCCAGGTCTGGTCGTTGCGGATCGCGCCGGGATGCATCATGGTGGGAACGAAAACGTCAGTCACGGTGCCGGTCTCCGTGCCGGTAAACGCGGCGGGTCCGACGCCGACGATCTGGTAAATGCGCTCTCCCATGTGGAAGGTCTGGCCGAGAACATTCGGATTGCGATCGAAGCGGCGCGCCCAGTAATCGTACGAGAGCACGGCGTACGGGTGCGCTCCCGGGCTGATGTCGTCGCGTTCCGAAAGCAGGCGTCCGAGCGCGGGACGGAGTTCGAAATCGGGGAACATCCGGCCGGAGACGTATTGCAGGTAGACCTTCTCCATTTCCTGATCGGAGCGGTAGGTGACGTCGACCTGCTCCGCGTACGAAACGGCCAGCAGATCGGCTTGATCTTTGACCGCGGCGCGCATCAGTTCGAACGAAGGGTAGGCCCAGCCGTCGAAGGTCTGCGGCTTGCCGTCGAACCCGATGCCCTGGCGATAGAGCATGTACAGGCGCGAGGCGCCGGCCACCGGGAGCGGGCGCAGCAGCAACGCGTCGATCAATCGGAAGGCCGCCGTGCAGGCTCCGATGGCGAGGCCGAGCGAGAGGATCGCGGCGAGCGAGGTCACCTTCCTCTTGAGGAGTTGACGCATGCCGAAGACGGCATCGGCGCGCAGCGAATCGAGCCAGGGCAGCAGGCGGAGATCACGGCTTTGTTCGCGGAGCTGCAGCGGAGAGCCGAAGGCGCGGCGAGCTTCCGCGGGATCGCGGCCGTGCTCGATGGCATCGGCGATGTGCCCCTCGAACTCTTCGTCGATGTCGCGGCTTACATCGCGGCGAAATACGTTGGTGATACGGGATAGGATCGACATTTCAATCTGCCCTCAACATCGTGACCGGGTCGATTCGCACAGCGCGCAGGACGGCGGGGAGTGCGGCCAGCAGCGCCGTCGTGAGAATGACGAGCAGCGGGATCGCGATCGTGCCGAAGCTCGACGGCCGCACTTGGAAGAGAAGCGTTTCGATGTAGCGCACGGAAGCCTCGCCGAGCGCGAGGCCCGCAATTGCGCCGGCGAGCACCATCAGGAAGATCTCCGCCGTTAGCCGGCGGGCGATATCGACGGCTTGCGCGCCGATCGCCATGCGGATGCCGATTTCGCGCCGGCGCTGCAGCACGGAATAGTCGAGCACGCCGTAAAGTCCGATGGCGGCCAACAGGAGCGCGACGGCCGCGAAGAACATCGCGAGCATCGCCAGCAGACGCTCGCGGATGGTCTTCGAGCGGTTGATCTCCTGCTGTGTGCGGATGTTGCTGACGCGGAATTCGGAACGTGCACGCAGCACTTCCTGCCGCAGGATCGAGGCCAGGGCGAGCGGGTTCGCAGTCGACGTGCGAACCACGAAAGTTCCCCGGGCCATCGGCTGCGGCGCGTGAAACGGAAGGTATGCGATCGGCCGGATCGGGAGACGCAGATCGTCTCGCGAGCGGGCGTCGCGGACGAAGCCGACGATCCGCACCGAGCCGCGTCCGTTATCGTAAGATTTTCCGATCGGGTTCGCACCGTCGAAGAATTGGCGGGCGAACGCCTCGTTGACGATGGCGACCGCCGGGTTCGCGTCGCCGGCGTTGAACTCGCGGCCGGCGAGCAGCGGAATCCGCATCGCATCGAACCAGCCGGGAGAGACGCTCAGCGTGTCCGTCATCGTTTCGCTCGGAGGCGCGCCGTTCACCGCGACGGAGCCGACCGAGCTCTCTCCGCTCATCAGCGGCCAAGTGGTGAGTGCAGCGGTTTCGACGCCCGGCAGGGTGCGCAGATGCTCCAGCACCTGATCCCAGAAGACCGCCGGCTGAGGGCGTTGTGTTACGGTTTCCAGGTTGAGAATCCGCGCCGCGGAGAATCCGGTGGGCTGGTTGGAAAGGCTGTCGAAGCTGGCGATGAACAATCCAGCCACGAAGTGCACCACGAAGCAGAAGGCGATTTGCAGAACCACCAGAGCATGCATCAACCGCCGCCGTGAGTGCGGATCTTCGCCGCCCTTTAACGCGAGAACCGGCTTGACCGACGATGCGCGCAACGCGGGCGCGAGACCGAACAGGAACGTGACGCCCAGCGCGAGCGCCAGGGCGAAACCGAGCACCCGCCAATCTGCCGGAAGCGTGAGACGCGCCGGGTTCTCGGGCGAGCTGATCATGCCGACGATGAACGGCGCCGACCGCCACGCGAACACTCCGCCGATCACGGTGGCGAGCAGCACGAGCCAGAAGCTCTCGACGAGGACCAACTGCACCAGGCGCAGCCGTCCCGCGCCGATGGATACGCGAAGCGCCATTTCGCGCGAGCGGGCCGCGGCCTGCGCGGTCATCAGGTTCGCGAGGTTGGCGCACGCGATCAGGAGCACCAGGGTCACCAGGATTCCAAGCGCAAGCAGGAAGCGGCGATACTCACGCTGCAGGTTGGAGCGCCCGGCGGCGGCCGGCTCGAGCAGGAGCTTCTCTTTAAAGAAGCGGTCCATCTGCTGTTTCGATATGCCGGTGAAGGTCGTCGCGCGTTCTTCCTGGATCGTGCGGAAGGTGGCGCGCAGGCGTTCGTGAACCGGCTCAACGGCTGCGCCCGGCTTGAACTGCACGAGAGTCCGAAGCCAGAAATTCGTGAAGCTGGCCAGCGTGCGCGGGCTCTTCATCATCATGGGGACGAAGACGTCAGTGACGGTACCCGTTTCGGTGCCGGTGAAGCCGCTTTCCGCGACGCCGACGATCTGGTAAACGCCGTCGCCGATACGAAGCGTTCGGCCGATGGCTTGGGGATCGGCTGCGAAGCGGCGCGTCCAGTAGTCGTGGGAGAGGACGACGACCGGGTGTGCTCCCGGTGTGACGTCGTCGTCGGCGGTGAAGAGGCGGCCCGCGGCGGGCTTCAGGCCAAAGGAAGAGAACATCCAACCGGAGACGAACTGGCGGTAGGCCCTTTCGATTTCCTGACCGGAGCCGTAGGTCAGATCGATGCGCTCGGCGTAGGAGACAGCGATGGATTCGGCCTGATCTTTCACCGCGGCGCGCATTCGTTCAAACATCGGATAGGAGCAGCTGTCGTAGACCATGCTCTGGCGGTTGGCGCCGATGCCTTCGAAGGCGACGGCGTGCAGACGTTCGGGTGCGGCGACCGGCAAAGGCCGGAGAAGAAGGGCGTCGATCAGGCGGAAGGCCGATGTGCACGCTCCCATGGCCAGCGCCAGCGAGAGAATCGCGGCGGCGGATGTGGCTTTGGTTTTCAGCAATCGCCGAAAGGCGAAGACGCTGTCGGCGCGCAGCGAATCGAGCCAGGGGAGCAGGCGGAGATCGCGGCTTGCTTCGCGGAGTTGCAGCGGCGAGCCAAAGGCGCGGCGCACTTCCGCTGGGTCGCGGCCCTGCTCGATTGCATCGGCGATATGTGAATCGAACTCTTCGTCGATTTCGCGGCTCATCGCGCGCCCGCGAAATACATTAGCGATGCGGGAGAGCAGCGACATATCAGGCCATCCTTAGGACGCGGCCCACGGCCGACGTGACGGCCTGCCAGCGCACTTCTTCGGCAGAAAGTTGTTTCCTGCCGGCGGTGGTCAGCTCATAGGCTCGCGCGCGGCGGCCCGATTCTTTGATCACCCATTCGGCGCGGATCCAGCCGGCCTCTTCCATGCGGTGCAGCGCCGGATAAAGGGAACCCTCCTCCACCCGCAGGATCTCTTCGGAGATCTCCTGAATGGCGGTCATGATGGCATAGCCATGCAGGCGCGGACGGCGGGAAAGAATCTTGAGAACCAGCAGGTCGAGCGAACCCTGGAGCGAATCAGTCTTCGGCATACTCTGACGTCTTGGTATACAGACGTCTAAGTATACGGAAGGTTAGCCGGAAAGTTCCGTTATTCAGCGCGCAGCGCTTGCATCGGGTCGATCCGGGCCGCCCTTCGCGCCGGGAGATAGCTGGCGAGCGTGGCGGCAAGAATGAGGCCGGCCGATACTGCGACATAAGTCATCGGGTCGGCCGGGCTCACGCCGTAGAGGACCGATTTCATCAGGCGCGTCAACGCCAGGGCCGCCGCGACCCCGAAGATTGCGCCGACACTCGAGAGGACCAGGCCATAGCGTACGAAACCGCGCGTCACCTCATCGGGCGGCGAACCCAACGCGAGGCGGATGCCGATTTCGCGCGTCCGCTGCGAGACTGTGTACGAAATCACTCCGTAGATCCCGATCACGCCGACGAGCAGCGCCATGCCGCCAGCGATCGCCAGCAACACGAGAGTAAACGATGTGCGTGCGAGGGAGCGGTCGTAGAGCGATCCGAGTGTCTTGACGTCGGCCACCGGCAGATTGGGATTTATGGCTGCCACGGCCTGCTGAATCTGCTGAAGCAATGCCGCCGACCCGGTCCTGCGGGTGCGAATTACGAAGACGACGCTGCGCACAACGCTGGCTTCGGTGTCGGCTGCACTCTTCTGCAGCACGGGCCAGTAGACG
Source organism: Candidatus Solibacter sp. (assembly GCA_025463045.1). Classification (GTDB taxonomy): domain Bacteria; phylum Acidobacteriota; class Terriglobia; order Bryobacterales; family Bryobacteraceae; genus Solibacter. Next base: position 5,537 of record JAOAPT010000624.1, on the reverse strand, counting down.
ATGCCGGGCGCTTTCTGGTCGATGCCATCGTCACGCAGATCGGCCGCGACGCCGACCACTTCGTGCCAGTCGTCGTCAAGGGAGGCTCGAATCCGTTTGCCGATCGCCGCGCGCGGGTCGTGCCACAATTCGCGCGCCATATTTTCCGAGACCAGAGCGACGGGCTTGTCACTGTACAGGTCGCTCCACGCGAGGTCTCGCCCCGCGATGAGGCGGGTGCCGACCACGGACAGATAGCCGGGCGAGATGTACTTGAACCGCCGGATGGGTGGAGTCACACCCTCGCGGGTGGGTGGACTCTGGGCGTAGACCGGGTCGTTCGAACCGCCCTCGAACGGCAGCCAGTTGATGATGCCGGCGCCGGCAACACCCGGGATCCCCTCGATCTTCCGAAGCATGTCTTGATCCATGCGCAGGACACGCTCCGGCTCTTTGACCTGCATTTCCGGAATCGAAATGCGTAGCGTCTCCACCTCGTTCGCACCCGAGATTCCGGGATCGACGTGGCGAAGCGTTTGAAACGTGCGCAGCATCAGCCCGGAGCCGATCAGCAGGACCAACGCCATCGCCACCTGTACGACTACAAGAAGGTTGCGTGCACGATGGCGCCCCCGGCTCTGGCTGAGTGAGCGTCCGCCGCTGCGCAGCGCATTCGATAGCTGGGGCCGCGCGTATTTGAGGACCGGGATCAGGCCGAACAGCAGTCCCGCGGCGAGCGAAATGCCGAGCGCAAACGCCACCACCGTAAGATCGATCGAAATCTCGTGGATGCGCGGCAGGTGCGCGATATCGGACGCGGCGAGGAGTCGCAGGGCGACCCCGGCCAACGCGAGCCCGAATGCGCCGCCGGTCAGCCCGAGCAGTCCGCTCTCAAGCAGAAGTTCGCGCGCGATGCGCCCGGAGCCCGCTCCCAGGGCGGCACGCACCGCGAGTTCCTGATGTCGTCCACCGGCGCGCACCAGCAGGAGATTCGCCACATTCGCGCAGGCGATCAACAACACGATTCCCACGGTCCCCATCAGCACCCACAGCGTGTCGCCGGTATCGCCGACCACCTGGTCGCGCAGGAGTCGCAACGTGGGAGTGATCCGCGCTTCGGCGAACATCGTCGCGCTGAAGCCGGGATTAATCGGGAACTTTCCGGGCGCCATCGGCAGCATCCGGGCCACATCGGCATTGGCCTGCGCAAGCGTCACGCCGGGTTTAAGACGGCCGATGCCCTGACAGCAGAAACTGATCAGGCGAACCTCCGAGCGATGGAGACGGAACGGAGTCAGCAGCGCGAATTTGTGATCCATGAACTGAAACGCGGGCGGGAGCACGCCGACGATCTCGTAGGCATTGCCGTCCAGGATCATGCGCCGGCCGATCGCGCCCGGATTCCCTCCGAAGCGCGCCTTCCAGTAGCCATCGGTCAGGATAACGACGCGCTCGCTTTCCGGAAGGTCGTCGGAGACCGTGAACTGGCGGCCCAACGCGGGCTGCACACCGAGCGTCGCGAGAAACAGATTGGTCACCGAGAGGCGCGGCAGTTCCTCCGGCACGGCGAGGCCCGTCACGCTGGCGCTACCGGGCGTCCACATGGCCACGTCCTGAAATACGCGGCTCTCTTCGCCGTAAGTCAGGTACAGCGAGGCGGCGATGTTGAGTTCCTTGATGTTGATCCCTGGGGCGGTGTGGCGCAGCTCGACCAGCTGCTCCGAATGCGGATAGGGCAGAGGCTTCAGGAGCACGCCATCCACCATGCTGAAAATCGCCGTACTCGCGCCGATTCCCGAGGCGAGCGTCAGGACACTCACCGCCGTGAATCCCGGACTGGCACGCAATCGCCGTGCGGCGTAGCGTAGGTCGGAGAGCGGCGCGGCGATCACGTTCTCCCATCCGTACGAGCGCACCTGTTCGCGCACGACGGTGGCGCCGCCGAGTTCCAGGCGCGCGACGCGCCGCGCCACCTCGGGCGAAAGCCCGCTGGACACCAGCTCGTCGGTGGAGTGCTCGAGATAGCTCTCCACTTCATCGGCAATCTCGCGGTCCGCCCGGTCGCGGTTCACCAGCGTGCGCAATCCACGCACGAACTGCCGCCAGACCGGCACGCTAGCCCTCCGCCTTCAAGAGGCGTGCGATGGCCGACGCGCGCCGCGACCAATCCGCGGTCTGGCTATCTAGCTGCTTCTTCCCGGCCCTGGTCAATTTGTAGACCTTGGCGCGGCGTGAGTTCTCCGTAGTAGTCCACTCCGCATCCAGCCATCCGCCCCGCTCCAGGCGCTGCAACGCGGTAAGCAGCGATCCCGGGTTGACTTTGAAGACCCCCCGCGAGATCTGCTCGATCCGGCGCGCAATGCCGAACCCGTGCATCGGTTCGAGGCTGAGCGTCTTGAGAATCAGCATGTCCAGCGTGCCTTGAATGACGTCGGTATTCTGCTCTTCCATGGTCGGCTTAGAATAAGCCACTTCCTTATGATCGTCAAGATGTGATCTTCAGGTGGAACGCAACCGCGGGACCGCTGGTCTGCGCGCCGCTTGCCACGTGCGCTAAAATTATGAGCATCGCATCTCCGCTTTCTTAGCCGGCACGTGCGACCCGTATCTCAATGAATACAAACACCAGCACCCGCGCCCAGGAATTCCGTGAACAGCTAGCCCGCCGTGTGATCGTGGCCGATGGAGCGATGGGGACCATGCTCTATTCGCGAGGCGTGTTCATCAACCGCTGCTTCGACGAGTTGAACCTCTCGTCGGCGGACATGGTGCGGCAGATTCACCAGGAGTACGTCAAGGCCGGCGCGGAGATTCTGGAGACCAACACCTTCGGCGCGACGCGGCAGCGGTTGGGCGCCTTCGGGTTCGCCGAGAAGCTGAAGGCGATCAATCAGGCCGGCGTGAAGCTGGCGCGCGAGGCGGCCAACGGCAACGCGTATGTCGCCGGGGCGGTCGGTCCCCTGAACGTGCGCATTGAGCCGCTCGGCCCGACCTCCTTCGCCGAAGCGCGCGCCGCCTTCCGCGAACAGATCGACGTTCTGCTGGAAGCCGGCGTCGACCTGTTGATCTTCGAAACCTTCGGCAACCTCGACGAGCTCCGCGAGGCCGTGTACGCCGGCTACGACGCGGCCGGCGGCGAGATTCCGATGATCGCGCAGGTGACGATCGACGACTTCGGCCATCTGCCCGGCGGCACCGACACCGAAACCTTCACGCGCGAGATGAACACGTGGCCGGTCGATGTAATCGGCCTGAATTGCTCGGTGGGTCCGAAGGCGACGCTCGAGACGGTCGAGCGCATGATTGAGTTCACCACCAAGCCGCTGAGCGCGATGCCCAACGCCGGCCTACCGATGCGCGTTGAAGGGCGCAACATTTATTTGTGCTCGCCGGAATACATGTCGCAGTACGCGCGCCGCCTGTTGTGGGCGGGCGTGAAGGTGATCGGCGGATGCTGCGGCACGACGCCCGAGCACATCAAGCTGATCCGCAGCGAGACGCGATCGCTGCAGCCGCTGCAGAAGAAACTCGCCGTCACGGTGGAAGAGCCGAAGGTCAAAGCGCATGCGCTGACTCCCGTGCCGGTCGCCGAGAAATCCCAGGTAGGCGCGAAGATCGCAGCGGGCAAGTTCGTTACCTTCGTGGAAATTCTGCCGCCGCGCGGCGTGGACGCGACGCGCGAGATCGCCGGCGCGAAGCTCTGCGCCGAACACGGCATCGACGCGATCAATGTGCCCGACGGTCCCCGCGCCAGCGCCCGCATGAGCGCGCAGGTCACCTGTCAGTTAATCCAGGCACAGGCCGGGATCGAAGCGGTGAACCACTTCTGCTGCCGCGACCGCAACATCCTCGGCATCCAGAGCGAATTGCTCGGGGCGCACGGCGCCGGCGTGCGCAATCTGATCTGCATCACGGGCGATCCGCCCCGCATGGGCGCGTATCCGGACGCCACGGCGGTGTTTGACGTCGACGCCATCGGCCTCGTAAATATCGTGCGCAATCTGAATCACGGGCTCGATATCGGCGGCAATCCGATGGGCTCGCAGACCGCGCTGTTGATCGGCGTCGGCGCCAATCCGGGCGCGCTCAATATGGACGAAGAGATCCGGCGCTTCGAATGGAAAGTGGAAGCGGGCGCGGAGTATGTCGTCACGCAGCCGGTCTTCGATCTCGATCTGCTCGAGGCGTTCCTCAAGCGCATCGAGCATGTGAAGATCCCGGTGCTCTGCGGCATCTGGCCGCTCACCAGCTATCGAAATGCGGAGTTCATGGTGAACGAGCTGCGCGTTCCCGTCCCGGAACAGTTCATGGAGCGCATGCGCCGCGTCGACAACGCGGAGAAGGCGCGCGAAGAGGGCGTGGCGATCGCGCGCGAGATGGTGTCGCGCGTCAGCAAGATGGTGCAGGGCGCGCAGCTCAGCGCTCCGTTCGGCCGCTACCAGATGGCGATCGACGTTGCCGATGCCATCGAGTCCCGCTAATATCGGTACACAAGACCCGCAATATGGCAACTGACCTGGTCGAAATCAATCCCGCGGATCCCCAGCCCGAAGCGCTGGAGAGAGCCGCCGCGGCCGTGCGTCGCGGGAAGGTGGTGGCGATTCCCACCGACGCGCTCTACACGCTGGTCGCGGACCCGTTCAACCTGCGCGCCGTGACGAGCGTCTTTCGGGCGAAGGGTCGCGAGCCGCATCGATCGCTGCCGATTCTGATTCGCGACAGCATGATGGGGGAGGAACTGGCGAGCGAGTTGAACAATCGCTTCTTCATGCTGGCCCGCCGCTTCTGGCCTGGTCCCTTGACGATCATCGTCCCGGCCGCCGCCAGGATTCCGCTCAAGGTCACGGGCAACACCGGCCGCCTGGCGCTGCGCCACGCGCGATCGCCGGTGGCCGATAAATTGATCGCGCTGCTCAACCAGCCGCTGATTTCCACCAGCGCCAACATTTCCGGACATCCCACTTGCCACAGCGGGATCGACGTCTTCGGCATGATGGACGGCCGCGTGGACCTGGTGCTGGATGGCGGCACCTGCACCGGCGAGGGCTCCACGACAGTCGATATCACCGAGCCGTACTGGCGGATGATCAAGGCGGGCGCGATCTCGGAGAAGGAGATCGCGGAGTGCCTGAAGCCGGCGTGAAGTACCTCGTCATCCTGATCGGCGGTGGTACCGGCTCGTTAGCGCGCTTCGCCGCCGGGACCGCGATCCACAACCGCTTGGGAACGCGCTTCCCTTACGGCACGGTGGCGGTCAACATCACCGGCTGTTTTCTGATCGGGCTGATCATGACCCTGCTGACCGAGCGCCTCGAGCCGCACCCGTACTGGCGCCTCGGACTGGTAGTCGGCTTTCTCGGCGGCTACACGACGTTTTCAAGCTTCGAGTGGGAGACGTACCTCGCGATCCGCGGCGGCGGCTTTTGGCTCGGCCTCGCCAATGTGGTGGGCTCCGTCGCGCTGGGCTACGCCGCAGTGTGGCTCGGCGCTCTGCTGGGGCGGCGATAGGCGCGGTCGGTCGCTGGCCCACCTCTCTATGCGGCACGACGGCCACGCGC
>JAOAPT010000620.1 GCA_025463045.1 Candidatus Solibacter sp. | reverse complement strand
AAATGCCGACTGTTTGTTTTCAATGACATCTGGGGTTCGTTCGGTAATACGCTTAATCGCGGGCGGGCCAAATCCTGGGCTAATCGCGGGCTAATCAGAGGTTTTCGAATGCTTGTGGAAGAATTTTTTCTGCAGGTCGGGCCAGAATTCCGACATTAAGTTCCCCATGATTCCGCCGGTGAGGCTGGTCGAAATGCGGCCGGTCATCACGCATCCGCGCTGGCTCGCCGCCGGGTAGTAGAGGTTGGAGGCCGCGATGCCCATCATCATCCCGCCAATCCCGGAGGCATTGAAGGCGGCGGCGCCGGAATCCTGGCGGGCGATCACCAGCCGGCTGACGGAGTAAAGGATTCGGCGCGGAACGCTGGTGCCTGGGCCCTTGCGATAGTAGCGGGGGTCCTGGTGCAAAACGGTCGCGAGCAGGCCGGCGCTGAAGAAATTTTGCGTGCCGAAATCGGCAAACGCGGCGCCGAAGCGGCGGGCATAGTTGACGCCGCCCTCGCCGTATTTGGGAGTCTGGTTGCCGCGCTGCGAAAAGGCGGCGCCCATGGCAGCATTTACCACATTAAAGGGATCGATCGTTTCCTTCAGTGCCAGGTTCCACTTCTGCCCGGCGGTCAGGGGGCGGACGTGGCCGGAATCGGTCACGGTCTGGAAGTCCGGGATCACGCCGAAGATGCGGCTTTCGTTTAGGCGGCTTTCGTTGAGAATCACGGGGTCGTCGGCATCCATCTGCGCCAGACAGACGCCGGCAGATAGCAACAGCAGCGCCGCAACCTGGACTCTGATCCTCACTCGTTGCTACGGCGAGGTGTTCGACGACGGGGTTACGGGAACGACTCCAAAGGGCTATCGGACAATGCGCGCGCGTAGGAGTTTGTCGAGATCGGGGAAATCCCGATCGAGGTGTTGGTTGCCTTCGGCGAAGATCCTCCCCTGTTTGCCGGCCCGCATCCCTCCGCCCGCGCTCTCGCCATAGCCGGCGTAAAGGCGATCGACCACATCCATGCCCTCGACGACGGAGCCGAGCGGGGCGAAGCCGTCCTGATCCTGCGAGAGCATATCCTCTTTGCAGATGTAGATCTGCGTGGTGCGGGCGTTGGGGCCGGTCATCGCGAACGCGAAACGGCCGCGCGTGTTCGATTGACGCACCGGGTCGTCCGGGAACGCGCGCGCGCGCCAGACGGCCGCGATCGACGGATCGCCGGGGATGCCGAATTGGGCGAAGCGTGGCGTGACGCGGAAGAAGCGCGAGTCGTCGTAGAACCCGGCGCGGACGAGGTTGTAGAACCGGTCGGCCCCGATCGGCGCCCAATCGCGGTGGATTTCAAGAAGGATGGCGCCCTGCGTGGTCTCAACGCGGACCCGATAGCTGGCCGGCGCATGCTTGCGCCAGAAGCGTGCGTCGGGATGTTGCAGGGCGGGCAGCAGCAGCATTGCGGCAAGGAGCAATCGCATTCGTTTCTCAGTATGCGCTAGGATCGAGTGCATGTCGCGAATTGCGCTTGCCGCGCTCTTTCTGTTTGGCCTTTCGCTGGGGGCCGCTGACTTCCCGTCGCCCGTCGAAGGCGATTTCACGATGACCGGTTTTCAGTTCAGCACCGGGGAAAAACTGTCCGAATTACGGCTACACTATACGACCGTCGGCACGCCGGTGAAGAACGCCGCCGGGCAGGTGACGAATGCGGTGATCATCATGCACGGAACAGGCGGCAGCGGACGCAGCTTCCTCTCCGCTACGTTCGGCGGGCAGCTTTTCGGCGCCGGCCAGTTACTCGACGCGTCGAAGTACTTCATCATTCTGCCGGACGATATCGGACACGGAAAATCGAGCAAACCGTCCGACGGCTTGCACATGAAGTTTCCGCGCTACACCTACACCGATATGGTGCACGCGGAGTACCGGCTGGTGACGGAGAAGCTCGGCGTGAACCACCTGCGGCTGGTGATGGGGACGTCGATGGGCGCGATGCATACGTGGATGTGGGGCGAGTTCTATCCCGACTTCATGGATGCCTTGATGCCGCTGGCCTCGGCCCCTGCGGAGATCGGCGGGCGGAATCGCATGCTGCGGAAGATGATCATCGATTCGATCAAGCGCGATCCGAACTGGAATGGCGGCGAGTATAAAGGTGCGCTGAATATGGTGCCTGCGAACTTCGCGCTCTTCATGATGACGTCGAGCCCCCTGCAGTTGTTCAAGCAGGCGCCGACGCTGGAGCAAGCCGACGCCCTGTTCGAGCGGCGTTTCTACGAAGCGCGCGCGACCGACGCGAACGACATGCTGTACACCTTCGATTGCTCGCGCGACTATAATCCGGCCCCGGACTTGGAGAAGATCAAAGCGCCGCTCTACGCTGTGAACTCGGCGGACGACCAGGTGAATCCGCCGGAACTCGGCATCCTCGAACGCGAGATCAAGCGCGTCAAGCGCGGCCGCTACATCCTGCTCCCCACAACCGACCAAACCCGCGGCCACGGCACCCACTCCCTGCCCGCAATCTGGGGCAAGTACCTCGAAGAGTTGCTCGCCGAGTCCGCCGCAAATTAGGACGGACTCCCCGGCCGGTCCGCGCCCCGCACGATTCGCTCTCCCTGAAGAGCCGAGCCCTCAATCCGAGCCGCGACGGTCACGGAGCGGTGGTCGCCGAACCACGTGACCGCTCCTCCGAGGAACCAAGCCCTCAATCCGAGCCGCGACGGTCACGGAGCGGTGGTCGCCGAACCACGTGACCGCTCCTCCGAGGAGCCAAGCTCTCAATCCAACCCGCGGCCGCCACGGACCGGTGG
>JAOAPT010000610.1 GCA_025463045.1 Candidatus Solibacter sp. | reverse complement strand
CTACCACTGGCCACTGCACGGCCTTGGTCTCGGGGAGGACGTACTAAAGAAGGTTTACGGCAGCAATGCCCGTAGGGTGTTCCAGCAAGTCAAGTAGAATGGCTTCGTTCACTTTCCGGCTCTGCGGCGCGCCGCCGGGGTGCGGTGAGGAATGAATTGGTGCGTCCGTTTGCGGGCCAAGGCGAATAGAATAGAGCAGTGCCCGCTCCACTCCTCCGATCTCTAGTTCTGGGAGGGTTTCTCGACGCGGTCAATTACGAGGAGTTCGATTGGGCCTTTGCCGTGGTCCAGTCGCAGGCCGAGTTGCTGGCGCATCGCCACGATTGCAGAAATGTGAGGCGAAGGATCACTTGCTACACCACTATCAGGTATAGGCGTATTGGCAGCGTCCAGTTCCCATTCCAGGTGTATGTCAAAGGCGCCCGTTAAGCCGGTCTTGTCGAAAACAGGCAGACCGTCAGGGTGGAGGAGTTTGCTAAAAACATCGAGCGTCATGCCGTGCACATCGAACACCTGAGTCGGGCCCGTTCTCTTCACTGTTGCGTTGAGACACCAAGGCTTATCTCCGGTATTGGTGTTCGGTTGTGGCGTCAAATCTGTCGGATCGACGTGATTGCAACTGCCTTCTGCGGTAGAACGCAGTTTCGGGCCCCCTTGGGCCACGGTCATGTTATAACCCGACACTTCTCTGGTCTCGCGATGGATCTTTAACTGAAACCGATCTTCGAGGAGAGCCTGCATGAGAGGCCCTCTCATCATTGCGCCAGTTTGAGGTGCCTCGGTTTTTGCATCAACTGAGTATCTGGCAGAATTGACCCATGCCGGACCGCCCTCAATCGGTCGGGGAACTGGAAGATTCAGAGGATCGACTTTGCCGGACGAGAATGTCACGTACGCGTCCGCTATGAGCCGCCAAAGCGGCCAACAGCCCAAACTCAGCCTGCCAGGTGAGGAGATGGAGGGAGGTGGCTTCTCCGTGCCCGTACACTCCTTAACGGAAGCCACGTCAAATGTAGGCTGAGCCGACGCAGTGGACTGGCCGAAACTCATGTCTGGTGCCGCAGCGCTCAATAGGGCTGCTACAACAGTCGCTCCAAGCAGGTGGTTCACAACAGATTCCCTCCCGAAGATTTGACGATCGCATCCGAATATTCGTTCAGACGCTTTTTACTGTGAATGGAATACATCGCATATTGTTTCAGCGCGGCACAAACGGCGGTGTTCTTCCGGCCCGCGCCTCGGGCCTGATCGAGCTTGGTAAGTGGGGTTTCCGGAAAGAACCCGCCACCTGTGTTTTCCGCCCGTCCCGGCGTGCTCAGGGCTCCAGGCCGATCTTGTCGTTGACCGCTTGCCGCAACCGCTGCTTACACCCCAGGTAGCGTTCCGTCGTTTCCACCGAAACGTGACCCAGCAGGAATTGGATCTGCTCCAACTCTCCGCCTGCCGCATGGCACAGGCGCGCGCAGGACCTACGACAGTCGTGGGGCGCGAGCTGTTGAATGCCGGCGCGCTTTGCGCTGGCTTTCACAATGTGCCAGATAACCTTTTCGGTGATGCCGTTGCCCCAAATCGAGCCCTTGCGACTCCCGCACCGAAAGACTCGCCCATCCCCAACGCCTGCCGCTTGAGTCCATTCGTCGACTGCTGCCTTGACCCATTCGGGGACAGGCACTGTGCGGATATGCCGGCCCTTGCCCATCAAATCGACCAGAGCCCAGTGTTCCTCCCGCTGCTGGATGTCGCGAATCTGGAGTTTGGCCACCTCCGCCCGACGGAGGCCACACCCGAGCAGAATGGCTAGGATCGCCCGATCGCGCCGGCCCTTCAAGGTCTGTTCGTCCGGCGCCCGCAACAGACTCTTGCACTGATCTACAGTCAGCCAATTTCCCAAACGCACGCCGAGCTTCTTTGCTCCTTTGACCCGCTGGATACCGGCGGCCAATTCCGGACTGAGCAATCCACTGTCAGCGGCCTCGAAGGCCAAGCGCCTCACCGCCGCGAGGCGAAGGTTGATCGTGGATGGGGAAAGGTGCCTCGACTCCAACTCAATCCGGTACCGCAAGACGACGTGCTTGCTGAAGGCCAGTCGGGGCTCGGAACAGTACCACGCTATAAAATCGTTCATCGCGAATGCGTAAGCCCTGGCGGAATCCGGCGAGCCGAGGCTGTCCAGCACCGTGCGCTTCGCGTGATCCAGATCTGGTAGACGCAGAACCCTCTTTGGAGAACCTTTCTTGGGCGAACCTTTTCGTTTTACAGTGCGCATGGAAGACAATCTCCTTGGTAAAGGATTGCCTTCCTGACGCCCATGGCGGGTATTCTGAGAGAGGAATGCGCATCGATCCCAAAGGGACCGTCCGTGGCTACCCCACGATGTTGATTCGCCAGACTCTCCGTCGACTCCGGGGAGATTGCGAATGGGGAGTGGAGACGCTGGAGAATGCGGCCAAACTCCCGCCGGGCGCAGGCCGCGCATTCGCCAAAGCTCTGCAAGCTGAAGGACTGATCGAGGTATCGCGACACGGCGGCTGGACCGTTACCCAAGCCGGCGATACCATGGCGGTCGCCACGGCGGCGAGGCCTGTGACGCGGCAAACGGCGGAAAGAGCCCTGGCGGAGTTCCTGGAGCGGGTCGCGCGGGTCAACGACGATCCATACTTCCTTGCTCGGGTAGTCCGGGTGGCCCTGTACGGCAGCATGTTAAGACCCGAGGTCGAGCGACTGAGCGACCTCGACCTGGCGGTTCAACTGGTTGCGAAGGAGGCCGATTTTGAGCGTCTCCGAG
>JAOAPT010000012.1 GCA_025463045.1 Candidatus Solibacter sp. | reverse complement strand
CTCGCAACCATCATGCCGAACCAACGTTCCACCTGGTTGAGCCAGGAACTGCTGGTCGGCGTGAAATGGAAGTGGAAACGGCGGCGCTTCCTCGGCTTGCGCCAGCGTTGAACTGCTGCGCTCTTATGCGTGCTGTAGTTGTCGAGGATGAGATGGATATCAAGTTCCTCGGGCACTTCCTTTTCCAGTTGATTGAGGAACTTGATGAACTCCTTACCGCGATGACGGGGCAAGCAAGTGCCGATCACCTTACCGTTCAGGATATTGAAGGCGGCAAACAGCGTCGTCGCGCCATGCCGTTTGTAGTCGTGGGTCAGTTGCCCGTTCTTTAAGCCCGCGAATCCGGCGAATCTCGCCGTCCTGCAATCGTGGCTTGGAAAGGAGAGCCGTAGCCTCTCATCGACGCACTCGTCGATCAGGAGCTTCACGAGGCTCGTGCGAGCAGGAGGTCCTTGGCTTCCTCAAGCGCACCGATCGCGAGAGCGCGAGACACGGTGGGAAACCCTTCGAGGAAATCCTCGAGTGTCTCGCCGCCTTCCAGGTATTCGAAGAGTGTTTGCACCGGCACCCGTGTCCCACGGAATACAGGGACGCCGTGCATCGTTTCCGGATCTCGTGTAATCGCTCGTGCCACCTTGTTATTGTCTCTCAATCTTGCGATGGTCACGTCGCCCTGCGTCACGAAGACTGAATCTACATACAGACCCAGCCCATCACCTCGCTCACGCTACAATGGGCCGCATGCTTCGAATTTGGGTCGTACTTCTGCTTGCCTGCGCCGGACTCCATGCCCAGCCCGCGCCCTTCGACATCCTGATCCGCGGAGCGCGCGTCGTCGATGGCTCGGGCTCGCCGTGGTACTACGCCGACGTCGGGATTCGCGGCGACACGATCGCCGAGATCGGCGATCTCGGCAGCGCGCGCTCGGCAGTCACAATCGAAGGCCGAGGCATGGTCGTCGCGCCGGGCTTCATCGATATCCACTCGCACGGGCGTCGCGGGATTACGCAAGTTCCCACCGCGGAGAATTATCTCCGAGAAGGAGTGACCACGATCGTCGAAGGTCCGGACGGCAGCTCGCCGCTGCCCATCGCCGATTTCCTCGGCGGCATTCGCAAGACGCCGATCTCGATCAACTTCGCGACGTTCGTGGGGCAGGGAAGTATCCGCACGGCCGTCGTCGGCCTGGTCAATCGCAAAGCCACGCCCGAAGAGCTCGCGAAGATGAAAGAGATCGCCGCGCAGGCGATGCGCGATGGCGCGTTCGGACTCTCCACCGGACTCTTCTACGTGCCCGGCAATTTCACCCCGACCGAGGAAGTGATCGAGCTCGCCAAGGTCGTCGGCAAAATGGGCGGCATCCACATTTCGCACATGCGCGAGGAAGCGTCGCACGTGCTCGATAGCGTGCGCGAGACGATCCGCATCGGCGAGGAGGGCGGCCTGCCGACGCAGATCACACATCACAAAATGATCGGGCAGCCGAGCTGGGGACAGAGCGTGGAATCGCTCAAACTCGTCGAGGCGGCGCGCGCCCGGGGCGTCGACGTCACGATCGATCAATATCCGTACACGGCGTCGAGCACGGGGATTGCGGCACTGGTCCCTCAGTGGGCGCTCGAAGGCGGGCAGAAGGCGACGTCGGAGCGCCTGGCCGCGCCCGAGCAGCGCGCGCGCATCAAGTCGGCCATCGTGCAAAATCTGAAAGTGGATCGCGGCGCGGGAGATCCGAAGAACGTCGCGATCGTCAATTGCTCGTTCGACCGCACGCTCGCGGGAAAAAATCTGACGCAGCTAACCGCCGCTCGCGGCAAGGAGCCGACGATGGAGAACGCCGCCGAGACCGTGATGGACCTGGTCAACAAAGGCGGCTGTTCCGCTGTCTATCACGCGATCGCCGAGGAGGACGTGATGCGCATCATGCGCTCTCCGTTCACCATGATCGCGAGCGATGGCGATATCCCGGTCTTCGGCGTGGCGGCGCCGCACCCCCGCAGCTACGGCACGTTCGCGCGCGTGCTCGGCGTGTACGTGCGCGAGAAGAACGTGATTCCGCTCGAGGACGCGGTGCGCAAAATGTCGGCCTTCCCCGCGCAGCGCCTGAAGATCTGGGACCGCGGCCTGCTGCGTCCCGGGATGAAGGCGGACGTCATCGTCTTCGACCCGGCGACCGTCGCCGATCGCGCGGAGTACGACAAGCCGCATCAGTATTCGGTCGGCGTCCACGAGGTCATCGTCAACGGCAAGCTCGTGCTCCACCAGGACCAGGTAACACCCGAGCGTCCCGGCCGCGTCATCCTCGGTCCATCGGCAGTAAAGTAGTGGGATGCCGGAAATCTCGATCACCGATAACCTGGGTACGCCCGTCGATTTGAAGCTGGACCCAACCGTCCCGTCATCCCTGATGAACTTCGCGAAGGGCCAGGTGTTGCACCTCCTGGTAGCTCCCGATTTTCTGGCGATGCAGGGCAAGCCGCTGCCGCAGGCCGCGCCCAAGCCGGTGCGATTCCAGGCGAAAATCGCGAACGCATTTCCGCTCGGCATCAAGGAAGCCGATGTGACACTCACGCCGAAAGTGGATGCCGTGCTTCGCGCCAACGCGACCGCCGGAGCCGACCTGTTCGACGACGATCCGTTTCACGTCCCCGCTGAGATCGCGCCGGGGATGGCGTACGTGGGGCTCGCGCTCACCGGCCTGCTCGATGGCAACGCGAGCGCGACCGAGGGCAGCGTCACGTTCGGGATCGACGCCGCCGGCAGCTTGGCGATCGAATATCTCAAGGCGTTCGCCATCGATGGCGCGCCGCCGTTTGGCGAGGCAGTGGGGCAGATGCTCGCCGGGTACACGATTCCCGCCAGCGTGAAAGATCTCGCGCTGCTGCAAGCGGGCGACGTCTGCACGGTGGCGGGGCAGGGCAGTCTCCAGGTCAGCGGCTCGTTCGATGTGAGTGCGCCGGTGAATCCGCTGGCCTCGGTCAAGCTGCCGTTGAACGCCGGCACGCTGGATGTGAAGAGCGGCGTGATGGCCGGCGTCTCGGCCGCGTTCACGCTCTCCGGGTCGTACCAGATTCGCGTCCGCCGCCTTGCCGCCGGAACCATCGAGCTGAGTTACCTGCGCGCGCGCGGCACGAAGTTCGATGTGGCGTTGAACGCCGCGGCCTCCGCGTCGGTCAACTTTCAGGGCAAGGATCTCGCGGCCGCGCTGCTCGGCGCGATCTGCAAGAACCCGGCCGCGCCCGAACTCATGCAAGGCCTCGAGCCGGAGGAAGCCGCGTCGTTCAACGCGGCGGTGAAGGCCGGCGTGCAGCGCAGCCTGCAGGCGTCGATCGATGCCGCGCTCTCGGTATCGACGGACCGCCAAGCCGCGTTTCAGTATGAGATCGATCTGAACGCGCTCGACGAAGCATCGACCGCCGCTGTCAATCGCGCGCTGCATGGCGATCTCACGGGGATGACGGGGGCGGGCGTCAAGATGCTGGACAGCTTGCTGACACGTGCGCGAACCATGGGCGCCACGCTCAAGATCAATCTGCTCGGGATCGTCAACGTCATCTCGCTCGCGAAGTTGATGAGCAATTGCGAGATTCTCTTCGAGCCCGCGAGCGGCGATCTCACCATCAAGGAGACCGCGCAGAGCGAACGCATCGCCGCGATCACCGATCAGGTCCACCGGCAGGAGGCGCTTCGCAGGGCGCTTTTCGAATCGGTTCTCGTCACCACCA
>JAOAPT010000566.1 GCA_025463045.1 Candidatus Solibacter sp. | reverse complement strand
AAGGCTCTGGCCCCGATCGGTCCATCGTGCTGACAGCCGATATACGCGGGCCCAAATCGGGAGTACCGTGGGGCGCTGCCGCGACCGAATACGGGCCTGCTGGTCGCGCGCGCGAGTTGAAGGCGGTGCTACGTCCCGCGCGCCATTCGATTCATCGTTCGCGCCGAGCGCGTTGTAGTTT
Source organism: Candidatus Solibacter sp. (assembly GCA_025463045.1). Lineage (GTDB taxonomy): Bacteria > Acidobacteriota > Terriglobia > Bryobacterales > Bryobacteraceae > Solibacter. The sequence continues at coordinate 6,331 of JAOAPT010000566.1, read as the reverse complement.
GCACTGCTAGCCGACACGTGGCGGCAGATCGGTGGTACCTTGCGGCGCCGTCGAGACTGAACGCCGGCCTGCTGGTCACGCGCGCGAGTCGCCGGCGGCTTCGCTCCCGACCGATTCATCGTTCGGCGCCGAGCGCGTTGTACCTTGGCCTGCTTGCCAATATAATGTGGAGGCAGATAAGGGCCGTGATTCCACACCGGGCAGATTCAAAGGTCATCAACTTCCCACGATCCGGAGCGCCGGCCTCCGGGACAGGGGATCGCTTCGCCTTCGAAGAGTTCACGCTCGATATCGCCGTGTGCACCTTGCGGCGCGGCGAAGACCTCGTCGCGCTGACGCCGAAGGTCTTCCAGATACTCGCGTTCCTGGTCAAGCATCACGAGCGCGTCGTTGCCAAGGACGAGCTGATGCGTGCCGTCTGGCCCGACACGGCGGTCGAGGAATCCAATCTCACGCAGAGCGTGTTCGTGCTCCGCAAGGCTCTCGGGCAGACACAGGAACATAAGTTCGTCATGACCTTTCCCGGGCAGGGCTACCGGTTCGTCGCGCCGGTCCGCGAACTGCCTCCGCCCGCGGGGCCTGAGGAGACTCCCGCGCCCGTCGCGCCGCCGGCTCCATTTCCCGTGTGGAAACTGGTCGCTGCCACCGCGGTGGTCACCGTTCTGGTGGCGGGCATCTCGTTCGCGGTACTACGCAATGGCCAAGCCACGCCGGTACAGGCGGTCTTCGTCACGAGTCTGGCGGGGAACGAGATCCAGCCGGCGATCTCGCCCGACGGTTCGAAGGTCGCCTTCTCGTGGAACGGCGAGCGCGAAGACAATTACGACATCTACGTGAAGACGATCGGCGCCGAAGCGGTGCGGCGGCTGACGACCCACGCCGGCGAAGATGGCAGTCCCTGCTGGTCGCCCGACGGCCGCTGGATTGCCTTTCAACGGCTCGCGCCGAACGATGCCGGTATCTACATCATCGCGGCGGAAGGCGGTCCGGAACGCCGGGTCGCTTCGATCTTCCCCGGACGCGCCGGAATTCGCGGGCGGCATCTCGACTGGTCGGCCGACGGAAAGTATCTGATCTTCAACGACAAGGCCGCCGCCGGTGGAGCGCTCAGCCTGTTTGTGATCCGCCCGGAAGGCGGCGAACCGCGCCGGCTGACCTCGCCCCCCGGCAATTCCTCGAGCGACATCGGTCCGCGATTCTCGCCCGATGGCCAGCGCATCGCGTTTATCCGGAGCAGCGCCGCCACGGTCCGCGACCTCTACATCATCCCCACCGCCGGCGGTACGCCGCGCCGACTCACGAACGACGAGCGCTGGATCGGCGACGTCGATTGGACGCGCGACGGCTCAACGCTGCTCTTCACCTCCAGCCGCGCCGGGCGTCCCACGCTGTGGCAGGTCGGGGCGCGCGATGCCGCGGCCAAAGCCCCGCGCCCATTCCATCAGATTTCGGGCGACGAAGGCGCGTGGTACGTGAACACGTCGCGCCGCACTGGCCGGGTCCTGTTCACGAAGACGTTCTCGGATTGGAACGTCTGGCGAATCGCGCTGCAAGGCCCAGCCACCGGTGAATGGACCCGGCTGATCGCTTCCACGAAGGACGAAGTCTCGCCGGACTATGCGCCGGACGGACGCCGTATTCTGTTCGTCTCCGATCGCTCCGGCGCGCGCCAGATCTGGATCGCGGACGCCGATGGGCGCAACGCCGCTCAACTGGAGACCGGCGTCCCGGCGCCGGAGGTCGCTGCGTGGTCGCCGAACGGCAACCTGATCGTCTTCAGCGCGCACCCGGGCAAGAAGCACGAACTCTACGTGGTGCCCGCGGCGGGCGGCAGCGCGCGCCGCCTGACCGATGGCGGGTCCGAAGCGGTGCTGCCCCGCTGGTCGCCGGATGGCGCCTTCATCTATTACTCCTCCAACCGGAGCGGCAACTGGCAGATCTGGCGGCTACCGCCCGAAGGCGGTGTTCCGCAGCAGGTCACGTATGACGGCGGCTTCGCCGGACGGCCCTCGCCGGACGGGAAGTTGCTCTATTACACGAAGGGCCAGGGCTTCGCCGGAATCTGGCGCACGCCGCTCGCGGGCGGCGAGGAGAAGCAGGTCGTCGCCTTCCCCAAGCCCGACAATTGGGGACTCTGGACCGTCACCGCCGAAGGAATCTACTTCCTCGATTCGGACGTGCCGGGGATTCCGCCGCCCCCGATCCTGAAGTTCTATCGCTTCCAAACCGGGGAAACCCGCGACATCGGACCTGCCACGCGTCCGCTCTCGGTGAGCGGCGGTTACGACCTCGCGATCTCACGCGACGGACGCTGGGCGCTGACCGCGCAGGTCGATCAGTCGGGCAGCGATATCCTGATGGCCGATCCCACAAGCCGCTAACTCCGCTCTTTAATTCAGGTTTTGAGATATTTTGAGGCACATTGAAAGCCTGACAGGCCCACAATAGCCCCATTCGATCTTTGGAGGTCAGGACCAAGATGTCCCTTCGCACCCGTTTCGCCTTGTCGTTCTGCCTGTTGACCTGGAGCGTGGCACAAGCTCAGGTAATTACCGGCACCATTCTCGGCACCGTGACCGACCGTTCCGGGTCGGCCGTGAAAGCTAAAATCACGATCGTCAACACCGGCACGGGAGTGCAGTCGGAAACCGCCACCAATGAATCGGGCGATTTCGAACGTCCTAGTCTGCAGCCCGGCCTTTACAAGGTCACGATCGCGGCGGACGGATTCAAGACCTTCCACGAATCGAACGTGAATCTGGTGGTCGATTCCAAATACCGGCTGAATGCGGTGCTCGAACTGGGGAGCGTTGCGGAGTCGGTGACGGTGGTCGCCAACGCTCAGGTGCTCCAGACCGACCAATCGGATCTGAGCACGACGTTGAGCAAGGACTTGATGGAGAGCATTCCCAACGTCGGGCGGAACCCGATGATGTTCGTGCTCGCGGCCGCGGGAGTTACCCCGACGGGCGCCTTCGAGGATCCGGGCAACTCGTCGGCGAATGGCGACGACGGCCGCATGAATTTGACTCGCTTCAGCGTCAACGGCAGCCGTCCGGTGTCGAGCGAAATCCAGTTGGATGGCGCGCCGAACACCAGCACATCCTTTAATGAGGCGGCCGTACTGCCCAATCCGGACGCGATCGGGCAGTTCAAGATTATCACCAACGCCTACTCGGCGGAGTTCGGGCGCGCCGGCGGCGGCGTGGTCCAGTTCCAGACCAAGTCCGGCGAGAACAAGTGGCACGGCTCGCTCTACGAGTTCGCCCGCAACTCGGCGCTGAACGCCAATACGTTCGGCAACAACATGTTCGGCCGCGATGCCAATGGGCGACCGCTGCGCGCGAAGGGCGTGTTCAACACGCATCAGTTCGGCGGTACTTTCTCCGGCCCCGTCCTGCTGCCGCATTTGTTCGACGGCCACAATAAGACGTTCTTCTTCGTCTCGTATGAAGGTTCGCGCCGGGCGCAGGATGCCAGCGGTTACTTCACCGTCCCGACCGCACTCGAGCGTACGGGCGATTTCAGCCAGAGCTACACCGCGGTCACGATCGGCGGCGTGATTCAGCAGATTCCTCGTAATATCTATCTGCCGCTGCCTTCGACCAGCACGGTGACGACGGTCTCCGCGGGCCAGTTCCGGGTGGACAATCCGCAGGCTTCGAGCGGCGGAGTGCTCAACAAGATTCCCAGCCAATATCTCAACCCGACGGCGCTCAAACTGTTGGCGTACTATCCGCTGCCCAACATCGCGCCGATCAATCCCGACGGCACGTCGAACTACTTCGCCTCGGTGGGCAGCAAGTATCGCACCGATCAGTTGATCGTCAAGATGGACCATAACTTCAGCGCGAAGCATAAAACGTTCTTCCGTTGGACGACCGACTGGTCGCTGTACGATCCGCGCAACTGGCTGGGGAAGGACAATCCCGGGAACGATGCCGCGCCGATGACGCAGTTCAACCCGACGGCGACCCTGGGGCATACCTGGAGCATTTCGACGCGCAGCCTGGTGGAACTGCGCGCCAACGTGACGCGTATCAACCTGCTCAGCCTGCCGCCCACGACCGATCTCGCGGCGCTCGGCTTCTCGGCTCCGATAGTCGCGTCGGCGGCGACGAATTCCTTCCCGCGCATCAGCCCGGGCACGTATTCGGCGATCGGCACGGGGAACTTCGTTTACCGCAACAATCACAGTACGAACTTCTCCTTCACGGGTAACTTTACGCATATCTTCAGTAAGTGGACGACTAAGATCGGCGCTGAGTATCGTCCGCTGTTCAGCAACCTGTTCCAGCCGCAGGCGGCGTCCTTCAGTTTCGGCGCGAGCACTTACTCGAGGAGTTGCACCGGGACGGGATGTCCGACGCTTCCCACCAATCGGAGCGAAGGATTTTCGCCGGCCGATTTCCTGATGGGCGGCGGCACGGGCGGATTCAATGGCACGACCGGTCAGTACGACGACGGCGCCCCGGCTATGGCCGTGAAGAATGGCTACTGGGCGGTCTACTCGCAGAACGATTGGAAGGCGACGCGCAGCCTGACGGTGAACATCGGCGTGCGCTGGGATTACCAGGGTCCGCTGACCGACCGCTATGACCGGCTCAGCCAGTTCGACATCAACGGAACGAATGCCACTGGAACGCGCGGCGTGTATTTGTTCGCGGGCCGCAACGGCGTGCCGCGCGGGCAGACCAACGACTACAAGAAGGGCTTCGCGCCGCGCGTCGGCTTCGCCTGGCGCGTGAACAATAAGACCGTGGTCCGCTCCGCCTACGGGATCAGCTTCGACATGATCACGGGCGTGGGCACGGGCGCGCAGGGCTTCGGTGCGGACGGCTACTCCGCGCCGGCGTACATCAATACCCTGCCGCCGAGCGGCGTCGGCATCATCAATGCGCCGTTCAACACCGCGTTCAACGGCGGCGGGCTGATCACGTCGTTGAATCCGCAGGATCCGGCGTACCTGGGCCGCAGCGTGACGGCGATCATGCGCGGAGAGAACCGCGTCCCTTACCTGCAACAGTGGAACTTCACGATCGAACGCGAGATCCGGCCGGGCTTCAGCGGCTCGATCGGGTATGTGGGCACGAAGGGCACCTTCATCACGATCCAACAGCACGGCATCGACCGCACCACCGATATTCCGTGGAGCGTGCTGGATAACGCGCGACAGGTTTACACGCAGACCGGCGCCAACCCGCTTAGTCAGACGGTGACCAACCCGTTCGCCGGGATCATCACTGGCAACGCGGCGCTGAGCTCGCCGACGATCAGCGTGCAGAATCTCTCGCTGCCGTATCCGGCATGGGGCGGGATTACGATCTTCCAGCAGCGGCTGGGATCGTCCAGTTATAACTCGCTGCAAGGGACGGTGCGTAAGTCGTTCGGCCATGGTGTCGAACTGATCGGCAGTTACACGTGGTCGAAGAACATCGATTACGGCGCGTCGATTTCGGGCGCGGGGACGGCGGGGAATGTGTATTACGCGCCTGACAATATCAAACTGGATCGCTCGATTTCGGGCTTCAACCAACCGAATCGCGCGGTGATCACGTGGCTCGGAGAGTTGCCGTTCGGCCGCGGCAAACCGCTGCTCGCGCACACTCCGGTGCTCAGCCAGTTGCTCGGCGGGTGGAAGGTGTCCGGAGTGACGACGTTTGCGACTGGTCTGCCGATCGCGGTCACGGGCGGGACGGGCAGCTTCGGGCGTCCGAACATCGTGGGCAATCCGGTGCTCGATCCGAAGTATCGCTGCCAGGGAGACGGCGTCACGGCGTGCGCGCTGCCCGACGGCACGAGCATTGTGGTGCCGAAGAACCGGCTGCTTTGGTTCAATCCCCACGCGTATGCCGGGCAGATTCTGGTGGTGCCGAGCAGCGTGGGTGCGACGACGACGAAGATCATCACCGACCCATATTGGTTCGGCACCGGGCCGCGGTTTTATGACGGTCTGCGGCGGATCTGGACGAATAACTTCAATCTGACTCTTGCCCGTACCTTCCGGGTGAAAGAAGGCGTGAAGGCCGAGTTCCGCGCCGACGCGCTGAACGCGTTCAATCGCGTGGAATGGGCCGCGCCCGACGGCGGCTTCGGAACGACGAACACGAACGCCGGGCCGGGGCTGCTGCAATCGACGAGCACGACGTTTGGCACGATCGACATGACGGCGACTCCGGCGCGCACGCCCCGGTATTTGCAGGTCTCGCTGCGGTTCAGCTTCTAGCGGGGAGCGGGTTGGGATGGGTGCAAAATACGACGCGAATTTTTTTGCCGCTCTTTTGTTTTGATGCACTTCTGGGGTTCGTTTCGTAATACAGTGTTTCGCGGA
>JAOAPT010000473.1 GCA_025463045.1 Candidatus Solibacter sp. | reverse complement strand
TGTCCAACTCCAGGATCTGCTCTTCGAGAAAGCTCATGTGTTCCAGGCTGTAGCGGATCAGTTTGCGATGATGGTCGCTCATCTGATGTCCCTCCAGCGCCGCGGCGATCTGGGGAATCTTCTTTTTTGCCCGCCCTTTGGCAAACTGAGCAATCTCCTCCGGATTGTCTTCCCCTTCCATCAGCGCATTCAGCATCAGTTGTCCGGAGGCCCCAAACACGTCGGTCAACACATTACCCAGCTTGACGTTGGCGTCCTCCAGCACTTTCTGCACCCGGTTCCGTTCCGCGGCGCCAGCTCCATTGAGTTTGGCCCGCCGCCGGGTCAGGTCGCGTAACTCCCGAATCGGCCGGGGTGGGATGAAGCTTGGACGAATCATCGCATGGCGCAGGAGATGCGCCAACCACCAGCCGTCCTTATCGTCGGTCTTGTGGCCTTTCCGGTTCTTGACCTCTTGTGGATTGGCCAGATACACCTTGACACTACTCTCCAGCACGTTAAATATCGGCTTCCAATACGATCCCGTGCTCTCCATCACGACGTGCGTAATGGATTCGCTCACCAGCCAGTCGCGCAACCGATTCAAGTCGGCGACGTTGACTCCATATCGCCGCTTCACTACTCGGGGCTCCCCGTCGAGTGGTCCGATCATGATCGTGATCGATAGCCACTTCTTCCCCACATCGATTCCCGCGCAACGCTCGATTGCCGCACAGATCATGGCCTCTCTCCTTTTCCGCAGGAGAACAGTTGACGTCAATTGGGATAAGTTCTTCCTCGGCTCGAAAGCGCCATTCGGGGATTCATCACGTCAACCTGACCAGTTTCGTTTGCGGACCATACTACGCACCAGTCCCCAGTTCGGCCGCCTTCTCCTGCTGATTCGCAGCTTACCTCCGCAACGCAACGGGCGCACGCCCCCCATTTTCATATCCGGGGGTGGCCGGAATTATCGGCCATACACTTTCGTTTCGTAATACGACCATTTCAGGGTGTTTGCGGGGTGCCCGTTTCGCTAACCCTCTTTCCAGTTCGAAACTAGCACAGCGATTCTGAGTCGCAGGCGGCTGTGCGGCGTAAGTGCTTTCGAATGAAAACAAAATTTCTCGGATGTTGGAGTGAATGGCTTGGGTGACGCGGTAACGTGCATTCTGATCGCCGACGACCTGACGGGGGCCTGCGATGCCGGGGTTGCATTTGCGGCGCGGGGGCTGCGGACAGTCGTTCCGCTGGTACCCGGGACGGGTGACGCGCAGGTGATCGCGATCAGTACCGAGAGCCGCGATCTTCCGTCCAGCGAGATCCGGGGTGCACTCTTCGCGGCCGCAGTGGGGCATCCGACCGGCTCCGGCACTCTCCTTTTTAAGAAGATCGATTCCACTTTGCGGGGCAGCGTCGGGATGGAGATTGCCGCTGCGCTCGAGGCGTTCGAGTGCGATGCGGCGATTGTGTGTCCGGCGTTCCCCAAGTTGCATCGCGTGGTCGAAGCGGGGCATTTACGTGTGACGAGCGCGCCGGAGTTTACGCCGATCCACGTCGCCGGGCATCTGGGGCATGACTGCCGGCACGAACTGATTGACGGAATTCGCGCCGCGTTGGAAGAAGGGGTGCGCATCGTCTCGGTGGACGCCGCCTCGGATGGCGATCTGGACTGTCTAGCCGGGACGATTCTGGCGCTCAATCGCCGGATTCTGTGGGTTGGATCCGGCGGACTCGCGGCGGCGCTCGCCCGGCGTCTCGGCGAACCGTGCGCAGCGACGCCGGTGGGTGTGCGTAACGGACCGGTGCTTTTTTGTATCGGCTCGGATCACCCGGTGACGCTCGCGCAGCAATCCGCGCTGCTCGCCGCACGCCCCGATCACGTGCTGGTGCGCATTCCGCGCGGGCGGATTTCGGTGGAGCAGGTTCGCGAGCGGATCGGGCCGGTGCAGGCCGCGGCGCTCGTGGTTTCCGGCGGCGACACGGCGTCGCTGGTCTGCCGCGCGGCGAGCGTACAGCGGATTGAGTTGTGTGCTGAAATTATTCCAGGGATCCCGCGCGGCGTTCTTCGCGGCGGAATGTTCGACGGCCTTCCGGTCGCGACGAAGTCGGGCGGCTTTGGCGATTCCGACGCACTGATTCAGGTAGCGGACTTTTTTTCATGCCCGAAGCAACTGTAGATCAAACTGTAGACCAACGGCCCGTCATCGCACTCACCATGGGGGATCCCGCGGGGATCGGCGCGGAAATCATCTTGCAGGCGGTGGCCGATCCGGAGGTCGCGGCACTCGCGCGCTGGATCGTGGTCGGCGATGCGGCGGTGCTCGAACTCGCACGGCAGGTGACCGGAATTCCTCTGCGCGCGAATCTTTACGACGCGCGCGCGCTCGCCGATATCGGGCAGTTTTCGTTTGGCCGGCTGGACGCGCGCTGCGGCGTGGCCGCGGTGGAGTACGTGCGGATCGCGACCGAGATGTGTCTGCGCGGCGAGGCGGAGGCGATCGTCACGGCGCCGCTAAATAAGGAAGCCGTCACGCTCTCCGGTCGCGCGTTCACGGGACACACCGAGTACATCGCGGAACTCTGTGGCGCCACCGAGTCGCGCATGCTGTTGTGCGGCGAGCGCCTCTCGACGATCCACGTCACGACGCATATCTCGCTACGGAAGGCCTGCGAGATGGGCACGCCGCGCATCCTGCGGACGATCGAACTGGGGAACGCCGCGATGAAGCTGCTCGGGAAGGCCGAACCGCGGATCGCGGTGTGCGGACTAAATCCGCATGCGGGCGAGCACGGACTTTTCGGCGACGAAGACCAGCGTGTGATTCTCCCCGCGGTGGAAGCGGCTCGCGCTCAGGGGATCGTATGCAGCGGTCCGCATGCGCCGGACACGGTTTTTCTGCAGGCTGTGCGAGGCGCATACGACCTGGTGGTCGCGATGTATCACGATCAGGGACATATTCCGATGAAGCTGATCGATTTCGAAAATACGGTGAACATCTCGCTCGGGATTCCGATCATCCGGACGTCGGTGGATCACGGCACGGCATTCGACATCGCGGGCAAGGGATTGGCGGACGCACGGAGTATGAAGCAGGCAATGCGGATCGCGGCGAAGATGGCGGCGAAGATGGCGGCGACGCGACGGCTCACGGGAAGTTGACGACGAGAGAGCAATGGCCGGAAGCTCGATCGCTAGCGCTTGAAAACCGGCCGGGTTTGGCAAGATCCTCGGGACATGGCGATTGAGCGCTACGCGCTGAGGATTGTTTCTGGTGAGGCGACCTGTCACCTTCGGTGAAGGCCGCAGGATTGTCCGGCACGTTCCGGGGATCGATAACACGAAGTATCGCCCGGGCCTAACGTCAGTGTTCATTCGGCCCACGGCTATAGTTCCACATGGACTCTGAATCCAAGAACTACTGCGTGCTTCGTTCTTCCACCTATGTTCGCGTAATACTGGATAACCGGCTGGAAGAGCATCGATGCGACGTGCACCAGCGTATTGAATTCGAAGGCGTGCTCCGATTTCCACGGCTGTGCGCCGGGCGGAACGAATCGTTGGCTTAGGCGGCTCTGTACGTAACCCACTGACATCGTATTGTGAATTCGCAGCGGAAGCGGTTCGTTGAAGCGCAGCCCTGCGGTGAGCATCGTGTTGTTTCGGTTGATGTCGGCCGGGCTCCAATCGTAGGCGAGAGTTGCGTCCAAGCCTTTTGCCTCTCTCGGATCTACGCGCCAAAGAGCCTGACTGGCCATCCAGTATAAGAGATAATTCCCGGACGTCAGTTTTGTACCAGGCTGCGTTGTAAATTTTCCCGGATTGAATGACGCGCCGAACTGGTAAAGCCCGGAGTACCCCTTACGGCTTTCGACATTGTCGAAGGCTCGCACGGCTGACGCTTTTTGGCCCGGAGTGAATCCGATCTCCGAGATGCTGACGGGCACTCCACGAAACTGTGGAACTAATCCGCTTGGATTATGAGCAAAGGGTTGCCGGTCTTCGGCCTCGACCATCGATTTCACATAGAAATGACGTATCGGCACCACTCGGATTTCCATCGCCGGCGTGGAAGGAGGATCAAATGATTCGAAGGTGTTGAAGAGATTCCCCAATGCATATCCCATTGGCTCGAAGATGAACGAGGCCCCGTAGTGCTGCGTCCCATAGAAATCCTGGCCTGCGAACTGACCTACTCGCGCAGTCAGCCGTTCGTTAAACCATCGCTTTTCCAACCACCAGGAATCCAGGCGGAAGGTATTGGCGCTGGACATTCCGCTGGGACTGGTCAGCAGGCCCAGATAAGTTCCCATGTTGCCCCCTCCCTGCCAGAGTGCCGTGGCATGGAAATATAACCCGGGCTGCTCCACCAGCGCACCGAAGTCAATGTCGACCGTGCCTCGGACACGGTTCCAACTCGCAGATCGCTCTTTCTGCTCACTCTTGATGTTCCAGAGAGTGTCAGAGATGTATTGAAAATCGAACCGAATACCACGCTGCAACAGGCGCGGCCGTTCTCCACCCCACTCCCCAAGAAGGTGGCTATGCGGCCCCGGAAGGGTCTCATGACTGTCCGGTCCACTCAGTGTTTCTTCCTGTGTAGCCTGCTGTGTAACCTGCTGTGTAAGCTGGGCGTACAACGTTCCCACATATATCAAGAATCCGCTACAGAACAGCGCAAGAATTCGGAGCATGCGAACCCTCCTGAGTCTTCGATCAGAAGTCTGGTCTATCTCAATGCCAGCGCCACCCCGGCCAGCCCGGCCGGAAGCGACCAAGCCCAGGTTCCTAACCATGAGACCGCTGCAGCGCCCACAAGGCAGCCTGAACAAAACGGGACGACCAGTTCCACGGTTTTTCTCAGGCGCCCCCTGGCGCCATCGATCAGCGGCTGGCTTCGCGATAGCGTGTCCAGCAGCGACAGCACGCCGCTAGTCAAGTTGCCGGTCATGACGGCCGTCGAAGGCGCGTCCGGCACGGCGAGACGCAGGAGCGCGAACTGGCACGCCATGGCCGACACAGCTATCATGGCGGCGATGGTGCCCGCCAAGCCGTGTGGATCAACCGCGGGATGATAGACCACACTAAGAATCAGAACGCAAATGAGTAGCAGGAAATGGACCGCGAGCAAGAGCTTCGCCAACGCCGGACCCCGCCGGTTGGACGCTTTGGCGATCAACCAAACCGCGGCGACGGCGGCCATGAAAACGGGAACCGCTAAGACTTGTGCGATGTTGGGCGGTCCGCCACGCGCCAGCAACGCGGCGATTACAACGAGATTTCCGGTGATGTGCGCGGTGAACAGGCCGAGGCTGAGGAAACCAATCACGTCGACCATCCCCGCGACGCCGCTGAGCAGCGCGGGAAGCAGTCTGGGGAATTGCGCCGCAACGGGAACTTCGCCGCTGGATGAATACGGCCAGCGGTGCGGGCTGCGTGCCTGCGGCATCTTTCACCTCTCGCCTAAGAGTCCGGCTGCTTTGCACGATCGCCGAACCAATCGATGACGAGCTTCGGAACAATCACGCCGAAGCTCATCGCCAGAATGATTGTGAGTGCTGTCATGCCGTCGGTAATCGTAGCGCCTAACACGTCCAAAGTTGCGTCGGAGTTGTGGGCAAGTTGCAGGAGTCCGCTCGCCATTCTGAACAGGAAGACGCCGGGCAGCATCGAAACCACCGACGCAAAACCGATGGCTGCGAAGGGCATATGAGAACGGCGGGCGATTGGAGCCAGTAGCAGCCCAACGACCAGACAGGCCACGAACGCGCCGGTTGCAACCCCCGCGCCGGCGGCCAGTGTCCACCACCTTAAAGCATGAGCCAGCATACCGACGGCGATGGGCCATCCCAACATACGCAATGGGGTCGAGAAGAAAACACTGTAGGCGGCGACAGCAACGCCCGCCGCGGTAACGTCGAGCCATAGTGGCACCGCGCGACCGGGCCCTCCCACGGGCAAGGAGATGCCGAGGAGGCCCAGCCCAACGAGCAGTCCCACTGAGATTGCAAGAATCACGAGGCCGGCGTATAGGAGGCGAGCAGCGCCTAAACTGACCCGCGCTGCGCTGAGATCCATCATGCCATTGAGCACATGCGGTCCCGGCACCAGAATCATGCATGGGCACACCGCGACCAGGCGCAGCGAAGAACTTAGTTGGTAGCGCACCGACAGCGCGCCGATAATGCCGGCCAGCAGTGCGGCGCAGAGTGGTTGGAGGAGCGTATTCGTACTATAGAGTGACAGGGTGCGGCGAAGTACGGCGCCGGCCGCCGAGCTGGCTATTATGAGCGCCACCGCGGCCGGATGCCGGACCCCGAAAATCACCGACAGAGCGGCAGCGCCCGCCGCTGCGGCAAGTGTAAACAGCCAAGTCGGGGCCGCCGGCTTCCGCGCAATCGCGCCGATCGTCTCCATTGCAGCAGCCAGCGCACTGCCGCCGGCGTGAGTTTGGTCGAGCGCCGTCATCGCGGACGCAACACGATCCATGTTGACGCCTGTGGGGCTGGCGGACACCAGGGAAACCTGTCGAGCGCCGTGTTCCTGAATCTGTAGATCTCCCCAATGAGGAATGACGGTGACATCGAGACCAACATCCTTACCGAGCCGTGCGGCCGCCTCCAGGGTTTCGTGCGTCGATTGCCCATTGACATGCAATACTCGCGCGAACGCGAGGACGAGATCGGACCGTTCCGGAACGGAGCGGGTTGGAACCGCATCGATTCCGGAATAATCGGGTCCGGAACTATCTGGCGTCGCCATCGCCGGGCTGTCAGGCGGCCGTCGCAACATAGGGTTTCACCATCTTGCCCGGATCGACAATGCGATCGAATTCCTCCTCTGTTACAAAGCCCAGCTTTAGGGCGGCGGCCTTGAGCGTCAGATCATTGTCCAGGGCGTAGTGAGCGATCTTGGATGCCTTGTCATAGCCAATCACGGGAGAGAGAGCCGTCACCAGCATCAGCGAACGCTCGACGTACTCATTGATCTTCTTAAGATTGGGCTTGGTGCCCTCGATCAGGAATTTGCGGAAATTGGTGGTACCGTCGGTCATGATCGCGATGGAATGCGTAATATTGAAGATCATCAACGGCTTGTAAACGTTCATCTCGAGATAGCCGCTTGCACCGCCAAAGCCTACCGCGACGTCGTCGGCCATTACCTGCACGGCGATCATCGCGAGGGCTTCGCACTGGGTCGGGTTGACCTTGCCCGGCATGATCGAGGAACCAGGCTCATTTTCCGGAATGGCCAATTCCGCGAATCCGGCGCGAGGTCCACACGACAGCAGGCGAATGTCATTGGCAATCTTGTATAAGGACACCGCCAGAGTACGAAGCGTGCCGGACAGTTGCACCAGCGCATCGTGCGCGCCTTGCACCGTGAATTTGTTGGGCGCCGTTACAAAGGGAAGGCCCGTTAGACTGGCGATCTCGGTAGCCGCCGCCTCCCCGAAACCCGGCGCCGAGTTGAGGCCAGTTCCCACGGCTGTGCCGCCCAGCGCCAGACGGTACACCCCGGTAAGCGCCGACTCGAGGCGTTCGAGCTCGTCCGTCAACATCCCCACGTAGCCGGACCATTCCTGGCCCAAAGTCAGCGGGGTGGCGTCCTGCATGTGGGTCCGCCCGATCTTGACAATGTCTTTCCACGCACGTGAATTCTCATCGATGGCGTCGCGCAGGGCTGTCACCGCCGGAATCAGGCGTTGCTTCACGTTGACCGCGGCGGCGATATACATTGCCGAGGGAAAGGTATCATTCGATGACTGGGCCATGTTCACGTGGTCATTCGGATGCACGGGGGTCTTGCTTCCGAGTGGCGTGCCGGCGAGCTGGCAGCAACGGTTCGAGATCACCTCGTTCACGTTCATATTGAACTGCGTGCCGCTGCCGGTCATCCAAACGTGCAGCGGAAACATATCGTGATGCTGGCCGGCGAGGATTTCATCGCAGGTTTGAACGATCAGTTTGTAACATTGATTGTTCAGTCGCTTGCTGTCGTGGTTGGCTGTAGCTGCCGCCTTCTTCAAAATGGCATAGGAGCTAATCATCTCGCGTGGAATTAGATCCTTGCCGATGCTGAAATGCTCGAGCGAACGCTGGGTCTGGGCACCCCAGAGCTTATCGGCAGGCACCTCAACTACACCAAGGCTGTCGGTTTCCTTGCGAACGCCTTGAGCGCTCTCATGAGAGGTAGTAGTGGTCACGGTCTCTTCCTTTCTCTGTTCTTTCACGGCACGGGGATTTCGATTAGCGCTTACGATTCCACTTCACTCGGTGGCGGCCGCGGCGGCTGCGACAGTGCGACAAAAAGGCCTTACGGGTGGTGAGTAGAAGAGGCTGGGCTGGATTCTGTCCGATGTGACGAGGGGAAGTCTCAAAAGTCGACCGGCAGACGCAGATTATTCGATTGCAGACTGTGGTGTGAATCCAGCCTGGTCGCTAACTCTTAGGAAAGGCCGGGGAAGCGCTGGGCACCGCAACTTGGCTGACAAAGGCCCACGTCCGTACTCGGGCGTTCGTTCCTTCCTGATGGCGGGGTAGACCTCGTAGGGTCCTTCGATCCAGATGTGAACAACGGACTGGCGCGAGGCGGACGAGTTGAGCGCAGGCGTACTGCGGCGGATGTTGGATTGCAGCTGCCTGAGAAGGCGCGCGAACTGGAGAACGTTGTGAACGGGCGGTGGTCGATCCCGGCGGGCGGAAGCGGCGGCGGTGCTGTCCGGTCGACGCGGTACGAGAAGATCAAGCGGTACGAGAGGGCCAGAGGCTGGCGGCCATTGCCCCTGGGCCACGCGCAAGAGCATGTTAGTGGATGTGCACCGCCAGTGTCGGTAGTAATGGTGAATTTTCGTGACGGTCAGGATACATCCAGGGCGCCTTCTGCAAGTACCGCTCGACATCTGCTGGTTGTACTGCGGTGATTGATAAATGCTGTTCATCGAGATCAGCTAAAAAGCGGCGG
>JAOAPT010000907.1 GCA_025463045.1 Candidatus Solibacter sp. | reverse complement strand
TGCTCGAAGGCGACGCGATCGACCGTACACGGAGTCGAGTTGAGCGGCATGTCGAAGAAGGCCGTCCCGCCTCCGGCCGCGAGCGCCGCGCTGCCGGTCGCCGCGCCTTCCCACGCGGCACGTCCCGGTTCGTTGAAGTGCAGGTGGTCGTCGATTACGCCTGGAAACATCGTGAGCCCCCGCGCATCAATCTCGCGCGCCGCCCCGGGAAGTTCGAGCGCGATGGCAGAGATGCGGCCGTCTTCAATGGCGATGTCCTGCACCGACACGCCGGACCCTTGCACGACGCGGCCTCCGCGAATCACGCAATCAGGCATGGGTCAGCTCCAGCGTTTGGGAATCCAAGCCGCGACCGTGAGAGAGCGGTCGCGTGTTCGGCGGCAACCACTTGCTGACGCGCGCGAATCCCATGGACCCGCGGCCCACCAAAGGCGATGAAGAATCGAGCCGCGACCGTGAGGGAGCGGTCGCGTGTTCGGCGGCGACCATTTGCTGACGCGCGCGAATCCTATGGGCCTGCGGCCCACCAAAGGCGATGAAGAATCGAGCCCCAATCGGAGCCGCGACCGTGAGGGAGCGGTGGTCGCGCGATTGGAGCGTGTTCGTCAACGGAGCGGTGGCCCACGCGACCACCGCTTCCTAACGGTCGCGGCTCGGATTGGAGTGTGTTCTTCAACGGAGTTCTTCATGGCCCCGTTCGGGGCCACAACAAGGGATGAAAATGCACGATCGTTTTTTTGAGCGTCATTTTCAACGGAGCGGTGGCCCTCTTGGGTGACCACCGCTCACTGACGGTCGCGGCTCAGATTAAGGGCTCGGCGCGGGTGAAGCGGGGTGCTCGGCGCGGAGCGGAGGAAGCTGAGGGGCAGTGCGGTGCCGATGAAGCTTGGGCCTGGCGCGACGTGGGTGACGCTGAGGGCGCAGTGCGGCGCGGATGAAGCTGGGGGCGCAGGGTGGTGCCAATGAAGTTGAGGGCTCGGCGCGGCGCGGGTGAAGCTGAGGGCGCAGAGCGGCGCGGGTGAAGCTGAGGGCGCAGCGCGGCGCGGGTGAAGTTGGGGGCTCGGCGGGGCGCGGGTGAAGCTGAGGGCGCGGCGGGGCGCGGATGAAGTTGAGGGGCAGTGCGATGCCGATGGAACTGGGGGCTCGGCGCGCCGCGGATGGGGCTCGAGCGCGGCGCGACGAGGAAATGACGTTGTTACTGCACTGTTTCGATTTCCACTTTCTGTCGGGGCGGGTAGACGTAGGCGGTGACGAGGCTTTCCATGCCGTTCGTGCCGATCGCTTTGATGCCGAATTTCGCGTCGTCTACGGAGACGTCTTTAAGCGTGTAGGTATTCACTTTGCCGACGTAGATTTCCTGCTCCCAGTACGGCGAGGTCGTTGAGCGGATGACGACGGTGTAGCCTTTGATGTCGTCTTCGGGGCCGGCGGCGCGCCAGCGGAGGACGGCGTCGTAGCCGCCACCGCGCGCGATCATCGGAGTCGGGCGACGTCCTCCACCTGCGGGTGCGCCGGCGGCTGGCACCGCGGCGCCTTGACGTCCACCGCCTGTGCGGGGTTCGGGCATGACGATCGGGGGCTTGGGCGCGAGCGCGAGATTTGCGGCGACGACCAGATTTACCTTCGCGACCTTGGTCGTGTAGGGCACGGACATGTTGGCGAGAACGTCTGTCGCGTGGTGCTGGTGAAGATAAATTTCGTTCGGAGTGGACACGCGAACGGCGGCATAGCCTTCCCATTGGAAGGGCGTGTGATCGCCGCCGCGGCCGAGACGGTCGCCCATGAAAATGGTGGCGACCTTCATCGAAGGAAGATAGCGTTCGGCAATCTCGCGCGTGTAGCGGGCGAGTTGCTGGTTGACGGAATCCATCGTCTCGTCGCTATAGACGTTCACCGTGCCGTTGCCGGTGCGGCCGTTGCCGGCGGTGTCGGTGCCGATGATGTCGTTGTTAAGGACGGCCTCGATCACCTGGTTTTCCTTCTTTGCCTTCACGGCCTGGAGAGAGCTGCCGATCAGGCCCTGCTCCTCACCGGCGAAGGCGATGAAGGTGATCGTCTTGTCGAACTGAAACTGGCTCATCACACGCGCGAGTTCCATCACCGCGGCGGTGCCGCTGCCATCATCGCAGACGCCGGGGGCGGGGAGTTCGGCGTTCTTTTCGAAATCGGCGAGCGTCATGTTGGCGGTTGTGTTGCCAGGGGCGCCGGCTCCCGCGCCATCGGTGCCCGGTCCGGCGGCAGCGCCTCCGGGACGCGTTCCGAGATTCAGGGAATCGTAATGTCCGCTCACGATGACCGTCGTCTCGGGCATCTTCGTCCCCGGCAGCACGGCGATCACGTTATAGAGGTCCACGTCTTTGAAGATGCGCTGACCCTGTTTTTTCACACGGAATTTCTCGAAGCGAACCTGCAGCCTCGGGCTGTAGCTCTGCATCTCTTTGAGGATCCAGTTGCGCGCCGCGCCGACGCCGCGTGCCGGGTCGTCGGGGTTCGACATCGTGTTCCGAGTGCCGAAGCTTTCGAGCTTTTCAAGGATGGCTTTGATGCGGGCTTCGGACACCTGGCCCATCATTTCCTGGATTTTGGGGTTTACACTTTTTTCGTCGGCGGGCGCGAGAGGCGCCGTCATGCAGACGAATACAGCGATAGCGGTCAAGTGGCGAGACAGTTTCATAGCTTCTCCGGTTCCCGCTATCGTAGCATTCCGGCGGGCGCATTCCGGGCGGCTATTCTTCGCGGAGGATCTCGAGCGGCTTACGTCCCAGAATGCGGAAGCTGGCGGCCCACCCGGCGACGGCGGCGACGAGTGCCGCGATGGCGACGGCGAGCGTGTGGGTGGCGAGACTCGGATGGAAATCGATCTCCAGCAACTTCTTGAGCACGAGCGCGGCGAAGCCCGCGGCTAACGCGCTACCCATGATGCCGGCAACGGCGCCGAGCGCGAGGAACTCGACCGAGAAGATCCACGCGATGCGGCGGCGGGTCGCGCCGAGAGTCTTGAGGGTCACGACTTCGCGCATGCGGCGGAAGCGCGTGCCGGCGACGCTCGAGGCGACCATCACGGCGCCGGCGAGAATCGTGAAGCCGGAGATGAAGCGGATCACGGCGGCGATGCGCTGGACGACATCTTCGACGATCTGCATCACGTCGGCGACGTTGACCACGGTGACGGTGGGGAACTTCTGATAGACGACGCGTTGCAGTGAGACGACGTCGGCGGGGCGAACGCGCGCGCTGCCGTAGTAGACCGCGGGAAGGCCGTCGAGCTGCCCGGGACTGAAGAGAAATTCGAAGCGCCCGCTCATGCGGATCGATTCGGTGCGCTGCACGCAGGCGACGCGCGTGCGCACGTTGCGATTCCAGATGTTCCAATCGACGACGGCACCGGGCGTCAGGTTGAGGATCTTGGCGGATTCTTCATTGGCGCAGAGCTGCGGTTCGCGATCGCCGGGCTTCCACCACGCGCCCTGGAGGATGACGGTATCGGGCGGCATCGCGTCAATCGACGTCACGGTGCGGGTGCGCAGGAAGCGGCGATTGAAATCGCGCAGGGGAATTTTCTCGATGGGCACGCCGTTGACGGCTGTGATCCGCGCGGCGACCGCGAATGCCACGTCGGGGGCTTCTTTCACGCCGGGCTGCTGTTGGATCAACTGACTGAGCGCGACGCGCTGATTGCCGGGGATATCGAGCAGGAAGACATTCGGCATGCCGGGCGGCGCGCTGCCGCGAATCTGTTCGACCAGCGCGCCCTGCACGAGGAATACGGTGAGCGTGAACATTACGCCGACGCCGAGCGCGACGACCGCGGCCTGTGCCTGATTTCCTGGACGATATAGGTTGGCAATGCCATGGCGGAGCACGCCGGGAAGCCGCGCGCCGAAGCGCCGCAGGAAGGCGCGGAAGCCGCGCAGGGCCAACCATCCGGCGAGCCCCAAGAGCGCGAGACCGATGGCGACTCCGAGAGTGAAGAAGCCTCCGGTGCGCAGCGATTCCTTCCACGTGCCTTCGGTGACCGTCGCCGCGACGACGGCGGTGCCGATCAGGATGGCGATGCGCGCGAGGAGCGCGGCGCGCCGACCGCCGGTGCCGCTGGTCTCCACATCGCGGCGGAAGATCAGCGCGGGACGGATGGCGCGAATCGAAAGCAGCGGGGGGAGCGTGAACAGGAGCGTCACCAGGCAGGCGATCGCGATGCCCTGCACGGCAGGCCACGGATCCCAGTAGGCGGCGACATCGATCTGAAAATATTTGGCGATCAGGCCGGGGAACGCGGCGGATACGAGAAGGCCGAAGGCGACGCCGATCAATCCGCCGGTGAGGCCGAGCATTAAAGTTTGCGCGACGTAGATGCGGATGATTTGCGACGAGCGCGCGCCGATGCACTTCATCACGGCGATGGAATCGAGCTTCTGCTGGAGGTGGCCGTGCATCGCGCTGGCGACTCCCATGGCGCCGATGACGAGCGCGATGAGGCCGATCAGGCTGAGAAATGTAGTAGCGCGATCGAGGCCGCGCGTGATGATGGGGTGCGTCTCGCGGTAGTCGGAGATCGTCGCTTCGGGGAAGGCCTGCTTGAGTACGGCGCGTACCTGGGCGACGTCGGGGCCGCCGGCGGCGGGCAGCGCGAAGAGGTAACGTTCGGCGGCGCGGCTGCCGGTGCTGATCAGGCCGGTACGGTCGAGCCCGGTGCGCGAGATCATCACGCGCGGGCCGACGTTGAGGCTGCCGGTCATGCGGTCGGGTTCGGACGTGACGACGCCGGCGATGCGGAAATCCTGCCCGCCGATGTGGAGCGTATCGCCGGTATGAACATTGAGGCGCACGAGGAGGTCGTCGGACACGACAACGGAGTTTGCGTCAAGCGCCTCGCGCAAGGACTGCGGCGGATTGAGTTTGACGACGCCGTAATAAGGATAGGCCTCGGGATCGACGGCCTTGACGGAAATCAGCAGCGGGTCGGGCGTGGATTTCGACGATGCCATGGTCACGGTTTCGGTGATCCACGTACGGCGCACGCCGCGGGCGTCGAGATCGCGGAAGGCGGCCTCCTGCTCGGCATTGGGGAGGGCGAAGACGCGCGCGGTGAGGTCGCCCGCCATGAGGGTGCGCGCTTCACGGAGGAGCATGTGGCGGAAGGAACGGCTGAAGCCTCGGACTCCGGTGAGCGAGCCGACGCCGATGGCGACGGCGAGGATCACGAAGAGAAATTTGGCGCGCGAGGCGCGCGTCTCGCGCCAGGCGATGCGAATGGCGGTGCTCCAGGGGAGAGCGGTCATGGGGTGCACCAGGGGCTCGCGACGGGCAAGCGCATTTGCGGGGTAAAGGGCGAGGTTGACAGGCCACGAAAGACGATGGCCTGTCCCACTGTGAGGGTCGTCATTGGCTTACGACTAAGCCGTCGTGGAGGACGATGCGGCGGTCGGCGCTATCGGCCAGGGTTTGTTCGTGAGTGACCATCACCATCGTGGTGCCTTGTTCGCGATTGAGGGCGAGGATGAGGTCGAGGACGGCGCGGCCGGTGGTGCTGTCGAGATTGCCCGTCGGTTCGTCGGCGAGGAGGATCGGCGGACGAAGGGCGAAGGCGCGGGCGAGGGCGACGCGCTGTTGTTCGCCTCCGGA
>JAOAPT010000470.1 GCA_025463045.1 Candidatus Solibacter sp. | reverse complement strand
CGCCGACGATCTCAATCTCCCCGAAGTTCTCCAACTCCTCGCGCAGCAGCCGACGTGCAACGGGTTCATCATCCACAATCAACGTTGTAATTCGCTGGCTTTCCATCTTTGTTAGGTCTAAGCCCATTGTGCTCCGGATTCTACATCTTAATCATGAGCGTCCCATACGGTGCTATGAGCGGGCAAGAATCTTCCTTCAGCGGACCTGGTCCGTTCACGTCGATCCGCGCCCGTCCACGGCGGTTTGTCGTCCGCCTGCGCGATTGTTTGCCGCCGATTTGGTGGGGAGGTGGATAATTTGCGTGCGGAGGCAACATGGAGATCGCTGCCAATCAGTCTATCCAGCCCGACGGCGATGTCGCCCACCAGGAAGGCGCCGATGCACATGAGCACGACGGCATTGGCCGCCCGGACATTGTCATCTTTCTGATGGTGGGGGTCGCCGCGGCAGTCAGTTGGGCCCGGATTGTTCCGCCGGTCAAAGGGATCGATGTGCTGGCCGTAACCGCGGTCCTCGCCGGCGGCTATCCGGTATATCGCGAAGCATTGCAGAATCTGTTCGCACGGCGCATGACGATGGAACTCTCGATGACCATCGCGCTGATTGCGGCCCTCGCGATCCGCGAGTTCACCACGGCGCTCTTCATACTATTCTTTGTTCTCGGCGCGGAGATCCTGGAGCATCTTACAGTCGATCGCGGGCGCAGGGCGATCCGCGATTTGTTGTCCCTGCTGCCCAAAAGCGCGCTGATCAAACGTAACGGTGAAATTCACGAGGTGCCGGTCCACGCAGTCCGCGCAGGCGACGTAGTCGTCATCCGGCCCGCGGCCGAGATACCCGTGGATGGGGTTGTCGTGCACGGCCATTCAACCGTCGATCAATCAAGCATCACCGGAGAATCCAAGCCGGTCGAAAAGGTGCCGGGCGCGGCCGTATTCGCGGGCACCACGAATCACGCGGGTGCGCTCGATGTCCGCACCGCTCGGGTGGGCCGCGACACGATCTTCGGCAAGATCATCGACGCCGTCGAGAAGGCGGAGCACTCGCGGGCGCCGATCCAGAAGCTGGCCGACCGCCTCGCGGGATGGCTCGTGTATTTCGCTCTGGCATCGGCCGCCTTAACATTCGCAGTCACGGGAAACCTGCGCTCCACCATCGCCGTCGTCATCGTGGCCGGCGCCTGTGGAATTGCGGCCGGCACACCACTAGCGGTTCTCGGGGCCATCGGCCGTGCCGCCAAGGGTGGTGCCATCGTGAAGGGCGGCCGCTACATGGAGGCTCTCGGGACCATCGACACAGTGATCCTCGACAAAACCGGTACGTTGACATTTGGCGAGCCCTATGTGACCGCCTTGGTACCGTGTCCGGGCATAGATCCCCTTGACCTCTTGCGGATCGCCGCGATCGCCGAGCGTCCATCGGAGCATCCACTTTCCAAGGCGATTCTTAAGGAAGCTGGCCGCCTGGGCCTGCCCGTGAGCGATTCCGAGAGCTTCGAATACATTCCTGGCAGGGGCGTTCGTAGTGTCTGGAAAGGCGACGAAACGCTAGTCGGCAATGCCGCACTCTTAAGCGGCGTGCCGGGGTTGGAGAGCGCTCTTGGCGGCCTGTCGGAAGACTCAGCCGATGTCCTCGTTTCCCACCGTGGCCGTTTGATGGGCGCCATTCGCACCGACGACGTGCTGCGGCCCGAAGCGGTCGAGGCAATCGCGCGCATTCGCGCCATGGGCCTGGATACCATCCTCCTCACCGGCGATCGGCGCACGGTTGCGGAGAAGGTTGCACGCGAGCTTGGTGTGGAGAATTGGGAAGCGGAGCTCCTCCCCGAAGACAAACTGCGACGGGTTCGCGAGCTGATCCAAGCAGGGAAGCGTGTGGTCATGATCGGCGATGGCATCAACGACGCGCCCGCGCTCGCGGAAGCGACGGTCGGAATCGCGATGGGCTCAGGTACGGATCTTGCGCGTCACAGCGCCGGCGTCCTGCTGCTTGGCAATGATCTCGTGGACGCCGCCGACCTCCTGAACACTGCTCGACGATGCCGCCGGATCATCTTGTTCAATTTTTCCGGGACACTAGCTGTCGACGCCGCCGGCGTATTGTTGGCGGGCATGGGCATTCTTACTCCGTTGATGGCCGCCATCGTCCACGTGTCGTCCGAGCTCGCGTTCATCCTGAATTCCGCGCGCCTGGTTCCCGCGTTTGGTTGGAAGCGCGGTCAGTGACGTTTGTGCGATGAATCCCTTTTCAGTGCTCTTTCGCAGCTTTCACCGCCGTGCGCGCCGTCGCCAGACTCAACTGGCACGAGTCGTGGTGGTTGCGGCAGCTGGCGATCGTTCGCATGCAATCGCACGGGCAACGCTGGACGTTGAGTTTCTTCAGCATGGCCGCTGCTCTCTCGGGCAGCACGCCGGTCATGTCCACGCCGGGCAGAGTCGTGTAGGTGGGCTCTTTCTCGGACGGCTCACGGGGGCGCCAGCTGGTCAAGGTGAGCCAAGAACCGGTAATGCCAAGAATAAAGGCGACGCAGGCTACCAGGGTGAGGGCAGCCCGCCTTTCGATCCGTTCCATGCGCCCGCGACGAATCCGCATTTCTCGCTGTACAGTATGAGAGAGGCGCCACGCAATTCTGACAACTTCCTCGCTGCCGGGTAGGAACGTGCGGTGAGCGGGCGCTTCATGACAGCGAACGGACAAGGCCGGCGAGCATGACGGGACTGAACCAACCCTTGCTCATCAATGTTCTCGGGCACGCAGCCGGGGCGCTGATCTTTGCGATCTTTCTCACCTTGCTCTTCAGCGGGCGCGGATGGTCGGGAAGTCGCGGACGCTACCTGTCTGGTCTGGCAGCGGCTCTTTCCCTCGCCTGGAATGTGGGATCTCTCGTGATCCTCGCCTGGCCCGGCCTTCCGTCGCCTGCGTTGGACTTGGTAATCGCCTTCAGTTTTTCGGTGCTGAGCCTCTTGCCGGCGGTCTTGCTTCACGTCTCCCTGGTGAACAGCCGGCCCTGGCTTGTCACCTCGGGTTATTTGCTGAGCGGCATCGCGATCGTGATGCATTTTTGGGAAATCGCGGGCAACGGCGCGACGCTCCACCAATCGGCGCTTTTGGTGATCACCGTCGGGTTTCTTGTGTTGGCCATTGGTGCGGTTACCGGACCGGCCGTTCGAACACGGCCCAGTGGATTTCGCGTGCTGCCGTCGATGTGTCTCGCGCTATTCGCGACTTCCTTCATCCATTTCGGTACCGGACACGCCAGCCAGGTCTGGTCTAGCGAGTTGATCGTTCATCACGCTGGAATTCCGCTGGCCCTGTTTGTGTTACTCCAGGACTATCGATTCGTACTTCTCGACGCCTTCGTTCGTTTCATGGCAAACGCCCTACTGGCCGCGGTCCTGTCGGCGTTGGTGATCGTCGCCGCGTTCCGCCTGGAACTCGTCGAGCGGCCTGCGGACTCGCCGCTCCATGAAGCCTTGCTGTTGATCAGTGTCTGCCTGTTGCTTGTGTTATTCGCATGGCTGCGCGGAACGATTCAGCGCTGGCTCACGCAGGCAGTCTTTCGCCGCGGTGGTGTATCCGCACTCCGCGTCCGCATCCAGGACTGCCCGCCATTCACCAGCGAAGATCAGTATCTGGACTGGGCCGCAGCCCTGATCGCGGCCGCCGTAAGGACGAAGGACTTCGCTGTAGTCAGTGCCAAAGAGTTGGACGCCGCGAAGGATCTGCACGCGCCAGTACTGGCCGACTCCATCCTCATGTCGCGATCGCCCAAGTGGGCGTGGACTGAGGCGGTGGTGCCCGTACGCCGTGGGCCAGGTGATCTGCAGTTAATTTTGCTCGGATCGCGTCACGGGGGGCAACGGTATTTGAGCGAGGATCTTGATGCGCTCGGTAGAACATCGGTAGAGATCTCGGAACACGTCGAGGCGTTACGGAATCAGGACATGAACCGCCTGGTCAGCCAGGCCGAACTTCGCGCGCTGCAATCGCAAATCAATCCGCATTTCTTGTTCAATGCGCTCAATACGCTCTATGGTTCGATTCCACGTGAAGCACCAGAAGCGCGGCGGATGGTGCTCAACCTGGCCGAAATCTTCCGCTATTTCCTGCATTCGGAGCGCACCTATGTGCCGCTCTCGCAAGAGATGCAGATCGTACGCGCCTATCTGGAGGTGGAACAACTCCGCTTAGGCGAGCGTCTACGGGTCGAGTTTCAGGTGGACGAGGCGACCCTCGACGTGCCGGTCCCTGTGCTTTCGGTGCAGCCGCTGGTTGAGAACGCGATCAAGCACGGAATTGCCCCGAGCGCGGAGCCTGGGTACGTCCGTGTGAGAGTGGAAGTACGGCTCAATGAGCTGCGGATCTCCGTCGAGAACAGCGGGGCGAATAATACAGGCGAGGCCGCTGGACCTGGGGTCGGCCTTCGGAATGTGCGACGCCGGTTGGAGATCTGCTACGGACCTGGCGCGAGTCTCGAGTTAGCGTTCGATTCACAGAGGACGACCGCTGAAATCTCTATCCCGATGGCCGCCTTAGGCGCGCATTCCAAGATCTAACTTAACTGCATCATCTCGCTGGCCAACTTCGCCGACGCACCGCGGGGCAATGTGGCGTCAATATTGAACCGCTCCGTCGAATTCCAGGAGGGGCCTAAGACCTCTGATACTCTGACGCGATACGCCATTGCGACTAGGCTGGCAAGTGGCATCCTCTGTAGTGCAAGCCGCGTCCTCGAGTTACTGAGCATAGCATTCACCGCCCCCGTCGTGGTAATTGTCGCTGCAATCCATTGCCCACGTATAGCAATAGAAACCGTAACAACACCCCGAATTATGCGATGAAGTGCACACTCCAAAGTTGCAGTAGGTGGAGTCGTATACCCAGTCGCTACTACTACAGTCGGCAGCAGGGGCGGGAGTAAGGCCTGCAAGCGCAAGCACGCCTAACAATACGAGCGGCAAAACTGGAATTCGGCGATACGACCCGCAATGCGCATTT
>JAOAPT010000465.1 GCA_025463045.1 Candidatus Solibacter sp. | reverse complement strand
GCCGGGTTTGAATGGGATGATGACAACATCTTCCATATCGAGAGACACGAATTCACACCGGAAGAGGTGGAGGAAGTCTTCGCCGGTGACCACAAGATCTGGCGAACTCGCGAGAAGCGATACATCGCGCTGGGCGAGACACTGGATGGCCGCTTGGCTTTTGTCGTGTTTCGGCGATTGCCCGGAGGTATCGTGAGAGTGATCACAGCCCGTGACATGGAGGCGGGCGAAAGACGATTATTTCGCCGCAAGTAGGAGGGAAGCATCAATGAAGAAAAGACTTTCACCAGCAAAGTCGCCCCTGCCCAAATTTAAGTCCGACGCAGCAGCGGCAGAATACTTCGATAACCACTCTGTTGCGGGAGTGTGGGACCAACTACCCGAGGCATCAAAGGCCAAACTATCACCCGCGCTGGCGAAGAAGATTCACGACCGCCACGCCCGCGCAAAATCGCCAATATCGATTCGCTTGGACCCAGAACAGATCGCCGCGGCGAAACAGATCGCCGCAGCGAAGTCGGTAGGCTACCAGACACAACTCCGGATGTGGATTGCCGAGGGGCTCCGGCGCGAAACCAAGCGCGCCTAGCCACAGCCACAGAGGCCCCCATGTATCCACATCAACCCATGCATGCAAGGTAAAATCAGGTTTGCCTGATTTCCTCGTAACGGTGGTCATCCCCAGCCTCGCTGCGGATTCGAGGCTTCTGGAGTGCGTGCAGTCCCTCTTGCGGCAAACAAGGCAGGATCTGGAAGTGGTGATCGTCGACAATAGCGGCCAAGGCCTGGTGCGCCGAAAGGGCACCGGTGCGGGCGCGCGCGTCATCGAAAATGCGCGCAACGCCGGCTTCGGCACCGCGATCAATCAAGGACTCCGCGCCTCCACGTCGCCCTACGTCGCGACCCTCAACGACGACGCCGTGGCCGATCCGGGCTGGCTCGACGCGCTGGTCGCCGCGCTCGAAGCGCGCCCTGACGCGGGCATGTGCGCCTCGCAGGTGCGCCTCTTCGGCGAGCCGCGCCTCGATTCCGCCGGCATGCTCGTCGCGCGCGATGGCAGCAGTAAACAGCGGGGGCACAATCGCACGCCCGAGGATTTTCCGGTGCCCGAAGAGGTGCTGATGCCCAGCGGCTCGGCCGCGCTCTATCGGCGCACGATGCTCGAGGAGATTGGCGGCTTCGACGACGATTTTTTCCTCTATTGCGAAGACACCGACCTCGGCCTGCGCGCGCGCTGGGCGGGCTGGAAGTGCCTGTACGCTCCAACCGCCATAGTGGAGCATCACTATTCCCATTCGGCGGGACGCGCCTCGCCGGTCAAGGCGTATTACGTGGAGCGCAATCGCCTCTTCGTGCTGGTGAAAAACTTCCCGGGGTCGATGCTGCTCGCCGCACCGTTCGTCGCCATGGCGCGCTATCTGTGGCACGCCTGGTACATCCTCAAAGGCCAAGGCAGCGCCGCCCGATTTCGCGCCGAGGGCAACGCCGGACCGAAAATGGTCTGGTACGTGATCCGCGCGCACGCCGCGCTGTTCGGCAACCTGGCACGCCTGTGGCGCCAGCGCCGTGAGATCCGCGCACGTGCGCGCATCACTCCCACGGTCTTTCGTCACCTCGTGCGCAGCCACGCAATCAGCGCGAGAAGGATGGCCGCGCTTTGATTCGCCCCGTGCAGCCCGATTCGCTGCTGATCATCATCCCCGCCTTCAACGAGGAAGGCGCGATTGCCGGCGTGGTCAACGAAGTCCACCAGTTCGTCCCCGGAGTTCCAGTGCTGGTGATCGACGATTCGTCCAGCGATGGCACTATCGCTGCCGCCCGTGCCGCTGGCGCGCAGGTGCTGCCTGTGCCGCACCATCTCGGTCTCGGCGGCTGCGTGCAGGCCGGGTACAAGCTCGCGTGGGAACTCGGCTACCGCTACGTGATCCGCGTCGATGGCGATGGCCAGCACGATCCGCGCGATATCCCGCGCGTCTTCGATCGCCTGAAGAATACGGATTGCGAGATGGTGATCGGCTCGCGCTTCGTCACCGACAACGGCTCGCGCACGGGCAAAGTCCGCTCGCTCGGCATCCGATTCTTCCGCCTCGTCCTGCGTCCGATTCTCGGCAAGGCGGTGCACGACCCCACCTCGGGATTCGTCGGCGTGAACCGGCGCGCGCTCAACGTCTTCCGCAGCAGCTTTCCTCTCGATTATCCGGAGATCGAAGCGCTGGTCGTGCTGCAGCGACGCAAATTCCGCTTCGAGGAGGTGCCAGTCAAAATGCGTCCGCGTACCACCGGCCGCTCCTCGATCACCGCGTTGAAGTCCCTGTATTACGTGGTGCACGTCCTGCTCGGTGTCTTTGTCAACGTGCTCAAATTCGAACGCCGGCTGCATCGCGCGCAGCCTCCGGCCGGCGAGGGAGGATAGATGGACCGCCTCTTAAATGTCACCACCGTTCTCAGTATCATTCTGATTGTGATCGTGCTCGCGAGCGTACGCCGCGCGCACATTCGCGTCGAGTATTCGGTGAGTTGGCTGGTCGCCGCCGTCGCGATGCTCGTGCTCTCCCGCGCGCGCCCCGTGCTCGACGCCGTGCGCAATCTGATCGGACTTCCCGATTCCCCGCTCACCCTATTCCTCTTGGGCGCCGGCGTCTTCCTGCTGATGTTCTTCCGCTTTTCGGTAATCATCTCGCATCTGCGCGACGACAACGTCGCGCTCGCGCAGCGCGTCGCGATTCTCGAGTACCACATTCAAAACATCAAGGATCATGAAAAACAAGAAGCCTAATCGCCCGGCACAGGAAGCCGGATCCAACACTTGGCAGTGGCTTTCGGCCGCGATCGCCGGCGCGATTCTGCTCTTCTGGGCCTACGCCCCGGCGATGCACGGCCCGTTCGTGTTCGACGACACTAAGCAGCAGTACGCGCTACCGAGCGCGGTCGATCCGCTCAATACCTGGATCGGACCGGTGCGCCCCGTCCTGATGCTTTCCTACTGGACGAATTACCAGCTCTCGCGCGACGACACGTTCTCCTTCCACATGGTGAACCTGCTGATTCACCTCGTCACCTCGCTCCTCATCTTCTTCATCATCCGCCGCCTGCTGGAGTGGTCGAACACCGCCGCGAACCTCCGCACGCTGCTCGCCGGATTCGGCGCCTTCCTCTTCCTGCTCCATCCCTTGCAAACCGAATCCGTGGCCTACATCGCCGGCCGCTCCGAATCGCTCTGCGGCATGTTCGGTTGCGCCTCGTATGCGGCGTTCCTGTATCGCCGCGAGAAGGCCATCACGTGGAGCAGCGTCGCGCTCGTGGTCGTACTCTTCGGCGCGGCTGTTCTCACAAAGGAACAGGGCGTCGTATTGCCCGTCCTCTTCCTGGTGACCGATCTCTGGTGGAGTCCCGAGGGCCCGTTGCGCGCCGTCCGCGCGAACTGGAAGCTCTACCTCGTGC
>JAOAPT010000446.1 GCA_025463045.1 Candidatus Solibacter sp. | reverse complement strand
AGCGGTTTCGTTGCCGGCGGTTTGGCCGCGGCCGGCCTTGCCGTTGTGGCTCCACGGCCCGGCGCTCCACGTCCGGGAGCAGCCGTCTTAGGTGCGGCCGTCTGCCCGGTGGCAGCGGCTTTGGCGGGTGTCGCAGGCGTCGCGGCCTTCGGGGCCGGAGGCGTCTGGGCGAGCATCACCGCCGGAATAAATAGTAATAATCCACGCATCCTTCCAGGCTACCATTCAAGTGAATTCGTGACACGTCAACTGTCAAGGGTCGTAAGATGAATTGTGCCGGTCAGGGTTCGCGATCTAATCAGGACCCTTGAAAACGCAGAATGGTATCACGTACGGACCTCTGCAGACCATCGGGTGTTTCGAAACGTAGAAGGCCGAATTACTGTCGTTTCCGGGAAACTCGGAGGACGACGTCAGGCCGGGCACGTATCGAGCCGTATTGCGGCAGACCGGAATAAGGGAGTCCGACAAATGACGCGAAAATACTCGCTGATTATTGAAGGGGACGAGGGACGTTACAGCGGGTATTTACCAGAACTCCCGACTGTCGTGGTTACTGGGAAGTCTATAGAAGATTTGACCGACTCTGCCAAACAAGCCGTCCGCGTCTACTGGGAAACCGTGCAAATGGATCGCTCCCCCGGTTCGACAATTCGTGAAATTGAAGTTGAATTACCAGTGTGAACCGGCGCTTGTGCGCGGAGGTAGTGACATCGGTGAGACTGGATGATCTACGATAGCAGCATCTCCAGATCTTCCCGCTTCAGATCGCGGATCACGCTATTATCCTCGCCCAGAATCGCGTCCGCCAACTCCCGCTTCGTCTTCTGCAGCTCTAGCACCTTCTCTTCCACCGTGTCGCGCGCAATCAAGCGGTACGCGAACACCGGACGCGTCTGCCCGATGCGGTGCGCGCGATCGACGGCCTGCGCTTCCACCGCTGGATTCCACCACGGGTCGAGCAGGAACACGTACTCCGCCGCCGTCAGATTCAGCCCCAGGCCGCCCGCCTTCAGGCTGATCAGGAACAGCCCGCAATCGGGGTCGTTCTGAAATGCGGCAACGTGCTCCTCGCGATTTCGCGTCGCGCCATCCAGATATTCGTACCTGATTCCAGCGCTGTCCAACCGGTCGCGCACAATCGCCAGCAGGCTCGTGAACTGCGAGAACACCAGCGCCTT
Organism: Candidatus Solibacter sp.; assembly: GCA_025463045.1. Lineage (GTDB taxonomy): Bacteria > Acidobacteriota > Terriglobia > Bryobacterales > Bryobacteraceae > Solibacter. The sequence continues at coordinate 6,650 of JAOAPT010000446.1, read as the reverse complement.
GTGCCCCTCCTCGCGTAATTCGGCAAGCTGATCCATCAGCACATCGAGCTTCGCGCTCGGCTCGTGAATTCGCGTCGAATCCAGCAGTCCCGGATGGCATGCCGCCTGCCGCAGCCGGAGCAGCGCTTCCAGCACGTGCATCTTGCTCTTGCCCATGCCCTGCGTTTGCACGCGGGTCAGCAGCGTCTCGCGATAGTGCTTCCGCAACTCGTCGTAGTGCTTGCGCTGCGGGCCTTCGAGCTCGCAGAAGATCGTCTGCTCGGTCTTCTCCGGCAGCTCGCGCGCCACCTGCTGTTTCGTGCGCCGTAGGATGAACGGACGCAGCGCCTGGGAAAGGAGCTTACGCGCGTCCTCTCCCGGATTCCGCGCCAGTCCGCCCGCCATGTTCAGCACCTTCGCTTCGCCCAGCATGCCGGGATTCAGAAACTCGAAGAGGCTCCATAATTCGCCGAGGTGATTCTCCACCGGAGTGCCGCTCAACGCGAGCCGATGCTTGCCGCGCAGCAGCCGGACGGCCTTCGCGCTCGCCGTATTGGAGTTTTTCACCGCCTGCGCTTCGTCCAGCACAACGTAGTCGAATTCGATTTGCGCCAGGCTCGTGATGTCGCGCAGCATCGTCCCGTACGTGGTCAACACCAGGTCGTGCTCGGGAATGAGGGCCGTGTCGCGCGCGAGGCCGGTGTGCTCCAGCACGCGCAATTCCGGTGTGAAGCGCGCCGCTTCCGCGCGCCAGTTGAACATCAGCGATTTCGGCGCGACCACAAGAGAAGGGCCCTTCCCCTCAACGCGCCGCGCCTCGAGCGTCGCCAGCACCTGCGCCGTTTTTCCGACGCCCATGTCGTCCGCCAGGCAGCCGCCGAAACCGAACTCGCGCAGGAACTCCATCCACCCCAGCCCTTCGCATTGGTAATCGCGCAGCGTGCCGACGAAGCCCGGGGGCTGCACCGCCGTCTTCACGCCCTGGAAAGTCCGCAGCCGCTCGCGCATGCGCTCGAACAGTTCGTCGACGTGGACCTCCGGCTGCGCCGCCAGCAGCGCATCGAGCAGTCCCGCCTGATTGCGCCGGAAGCGCAGGTGATCTTCTTCCTTGGTGCCGAGTCCCGCCAGCGGCGCAAAGCGCTCCAGCCATTCCTCCGGCAGCAAACCGAACGTGCCGTCGCCGAGCCGCACCATCGTATCGCCGCGACGCAGCGCGGCGAGCAGCGCCGGCAGGCTCGCCGTCTGCCCGTCGTAATCCACTTCGCCGTAGAGTTCGAACCAGTCGATCCCCGACCGCACGTCGACCTTCGTCGTGCCCGGACGCCGAAACGCCTTGCCCTCCGCCTCCACATGCCAGCCCGCGTGCAACAACTCGCGGACCACGCGCGGCATCAATTTCGCAGGCAGCCGCATCGCCCCCCCGCTCTGCGATGGACGCAGCCCGAGGTCCTTCAACTTCTCCTGCGCCGCGCTCTCCGCCTCCGCATCGCGCACCAGATAAACGCGCTCTTCGGGCAGCCAGATGCCGCGCCCGGACGGAGCCGGTTCACTCCACCCGCGCCCGTAATCGAACAACAGGTGCGCTTGAAAATACTCCTCACCCCACGTCTCCCGCTGTTGCGTGACGCGCAGTCCGATGCGCGGCAGCACGCGCCGCTCCTCGAACTTCAGCGCTTCGTCGACATCGAGCGGCGGCACCACCGTGAGCTCCAGCAGCTTGCCCATCACGGTGTCGCGATCGCGATCGGGGAAGGGAATTCGCTTCAGCGTGGTGAGCCGCGTGATCCACGGGAAGACGCCGCCATCGTCGAGCGGCGCGAGCCTGTTCTTGGCGAGCACGAACCCGCCTTCGACCAGCAGCAGCGGCTCCTGCAATTCCAGTTGCTCTTCGGCGCGCCGCAGCGAGCCGGTAATATTCCACTGGTCGCGTTCATCCTGCCGGACCTTCAACCACAGCTTCCACGGCGCGTCGGCCTCCCAGATCACCGGCTGTGGTTCACGCATTCCGTCGCGGAAAAACAGGCGTCCCGTAGCGGCCAGCATGGGAATCACGCGCTGCGCCAGCGGATACGGAATCGCCTTGCGCGTCGTGCCCCCCGACGTCGATCCGTACGAGTACAGGTAATATTCCTGCCCGCCGAGGATCGCCGCCAGTACCTCCGCGTCGACCGGATCCGGCACCGTGCTCACCTGCGCGGGCACGATGCGGAACTCCTTGAGCACCGTCCATTCGCCGTTCTTCTTACGCGAGCGCGAGTGCAATTCCAGCACAATCGCACCAGCCGTCCGCGACGCCACCACGTCGATCACGTAGACGATTTCGAAGTCCTTTGGCCACGATCCCGTCCTCGCCCTCTTCACTTCCAGGCTCTGCCGTATATCCGCGAAGTATTCCTGCCATGGCGGTGTGCGCGGCGGCTGGGCCATGGACGGGCGGCTCGCGCCTGAATTTTGCGGACGGTCTTCCGCTTCCGCATCGCGCACCAGCCGCAGTGAGGCGGCCTTCTGCGCCTCGCCCAGAACGCCTCGCTTGTCCGCTTCCAGAACTGCCGCCCAAAGGTGCTTGCACCGGCCGGTGTCGGCGAAGTACGGGCACTCGCAATAGATGGCCAGCACACCTTCGTTGTACGTCAGCCGCACCGAATACCGGTTGCCGCCCATCACGTCTCCCGAAAACATGGACTGGTTCGCGTGCGTCACACGCACGGCGTTACCGTGGAAGAGATTCAGGCCTTTGAACTGAAGTCGTCTTTCAAATTGGAAAGCAATCTTGCTGGCGAGCGGCATTAGAGGCGAACTCTCCATTGTAGCGGGGAATCGGGTATTTCCTAAATTTCGGAACGTGAAATGGACCTACAATCGTCTACGATGCGGAAAACACTCAGCCGGCGCGCCCTATTCGCCGGAGCCCTCGGCAGCGCCCAGTATGCTCACCTGTACGCTCAGAAGAAGGTCCGCGTCGGACTCGCCGGCTTCGATGGCCATCCCGAGGAGATCCTGCGTGTCCTGCCGCAATCGCCAGGAATCGAGCTGGTTGCCGTGGCCGCCGACGGCTCCGATTCGGCCGCCCTCGACGCCGGAATGAAGAACTCCTTCGCCGCCCGCGCGCATCATTATGATGCCCTGGACGATATGCTCGCGCACGAGACGCTCGATGTCGTCGCGCTCTGCAATAACGGCGGACGACGCGCCGCGTCGATCCGCGCCTGCGCCGCGCGCAAACTCAACGTGATCGCCGAGAAGCCGCTCGCCCTGAATCGCGCCGACCTCGACGCCGTTTACAGTGACGTCAAGAAGTCCGGCATCCGTCTCGGCATGCTCCTCCCGATGCGTTTCGATCCGCCGTATCTCGCGATGCGCCGTATCGTGCGATCGGGCGAGATAGGCGAAGTGCTGCAGATGGACGCGCAGAAGAGTTATCAGCTCGGCCCGCGTCCCGAGTGGCAGAAGCACGCCGCAACGTACGGCAGCACGATCCTATGGATCGCGATCCACGGCATCGATCTGATGCTCCGCGTCGGCGGCCGCCGTTTCGTCGAAGTCGCCTCGTTGCAATCGCACGTCGCCTTCCCGGAGATCGGCGATATGCAAAACGTCACGGCGAGCATCTTCCGAATGGACAACGGAGGCACCGCATCCCTGAGCATGGATTACCTCCGCCCCGAGACTGCCGGCGGTCACGGTGACGACCGACTCCGTGTCGCTGGCACCCTCGGAGTCGTCGAATATCAGGAGTCCACCGGCGTCACACTCCTGAAGAAGGGCGCGCCTCCGCGCGTCATCCGCGACCTCGATCCGCAGGGCTCCGTCTTCCTCGATTTCTTAAGTCCCGCGCCCACCCTCACGTGGCCTCAAATCGTCGCGGCGAACGAGGCGACGCTGGCCGCCGACTCCGCCGCCCACACTCACGGCTTCGTCGCGATCCCTACTTGAGTCCGGACCAAATCCGATCCAGCCGCCCGAAGATCTCCGACACCCTCGCCGACAGTTCCTCGAAAACCGCGTAGTCCTGATCCGTAGGCCGCCCATTCCCCATCTCGACGAGCATCTCCAGCACGGCGAGCTGATTATTCAGCTTGATCGGATAATTCAATGTGTCCCACGGCGATCGATTCCGTACCTGATACAACTCCTCCTCGACCGCCGCCAGCGCCGCCTTCACCTCCTCCGACTTCGCCGACGCGCGCGCATCCCGAATCTTCACGACGGCCGCGTGCACCGCGCTCGTCTTATCGCGGATCTTGATGGCGAACCGGTACTGCTCCAGGATCTCCGTGTCGCTGACGCCGCTCAACCGCGGATCTTTCTCCACCGTCAGCGTCGCCGTCCGCACCACATCGCCAGACGTCAGCCGCACGCTGTATTTCCCCGGCGGCGGCGATGCCCACCGCAGCACGAGCCCCGGAAACGTCGTCGCCCCGGGCGCGCGTAAATCTCACACCGTCCGATTGAGCCCGGCCGTCCCCGTCGCGTCGAAGCGGTGCACCACTGCTCCCTCCGCGTCCGCGACCTCCACCCGCACCGCCGCGCCCGCCCGCGCCAGCGAGTAACCGATCACCGCCGCATGCACCGATCGCACCGCCGGCGCCGGCTCGTACACATGCGCGCTCGCCGCCCACGTCTCCGGACAGAGTATATAAGGCGCCCGTCAATTAACTGCAGCGGGGCAGGATGGTATCATGCGCGCCGATTGCCTCTCGGCCGTCCCCGTCGAAGAACCGGGCCCCCAATCCGAGCCGTGACCGTAAGGGAGCGGTGGTCGCGCGCCCATCGCTCCGTCACCGTCGCGGCTCCGTTTGGTGTGTGTTCTTAGCGCTTGGGCCTCAGGCCCATCGGACTCCCTTCTGAACGCCCAAGAACTTTCACCGCTCTCCCTGAGTTTGACCCGGACTGTGAATGCTGTAACATTTCGTAAGAGGGAATCGGCGGAATGTATTGGATAACGCAAATTACCGCACTCGCGCTCGCAACGGCCGGAGCGCTCCTGGCGGCCGACGTGCCCACCTTCGCCCAGACCGTCGCTCCCGTCCTCACCCGCACCTGCGCACCCTGCCATAACGAGAATCTCGCGTCCGGCGGCGTCGATATCGCGCCCTTCACGCAGGCCGCATCGCTCACCAAGAACCGCGAGGGCTGGGACATCATTCTCCGCAAAATCCGCGCCAACGAGATGCCGCCCAAAGGCGTCCCGCGCCCGCCGCAGATGGATGCCGCCATCCAGTTCCTCGCCGCCGAATTCGAAGCGGCCGATCGCAATCTCAAGCCCGACCCCGGCCGCGTCACCGCCCGCCGTCTCAATCGCAGCGAATATTCGAACACGATCCGCGATCTGCTCGGCGTCGAGTTCCACGCCGAAAAGAGCTTTCCCACCGACGATCTCGGCAATGGCTTCGACAACATCGGCGACGTCCTCACCGTCTCCCCCGTGCTGATGGAGCGCTACATGGCGGCCGCAGCCCGCATCGCCTCGCGCGCCGTCGGCGCCGATCCGCTGCCCAAGCCGCTCGAAGCCCAGTACGCGCTCAAGGACAAGAAAATCCGCCGCGTCGATTTCAGCACTATCGAAGCCCACGCGCGCATCGAGTTCGATGGCGAATACACAATCCGCATCGGCCTCCCCGGCGAACGCGCGGCCGATGCCAGGCCCGTTACGCTCGCGCTCTGGATGGATGGCAAACTCCTCCACTCCATGCCCGTCGATACCAAGCCCTCCGGCCTCGTCTACTTCAATCCCTACTCCGAAGAGCAGATGCGCCTCTTCCTTCCGGAAGGCGATCACGTCTTCCGCGCCGGCTTCCTGAACGACGAAGTCATCAAAACTCTCCCGCCCTCCGACGCGTACAACAACAAGAAAAACAAGTTCCTCGATTCCATTACTTTCGTCGGACCCTACGCTTCGAAAACGGAATCGCGCAGCCGCAAGAAGATCTTCATCTGCGACCCCGCGAGCGGACCAGCCTGCATCGAGAAGATCGTCGCCAACCTCGCGCACCACGCCTACCGCCGTCCCGTCACCAAACCTGAAGTCGCCTCGCTGGTCAAATTCGTCGGGCTCGCGAAGGCCAACGGCCAGACCACGGAGCAGGGAATTCAGCTCGCCCTCCAAGCCATCCTCGTCTCTCCCAACTTCCTGTTCCGCATCGAGCACGACCCAAACCCCGCCAACGCTCACCCCGTCACAGATGTCGAACTCGCCTCGCGCCTCAGCTACTTCCTCTGGAGCTCGATGCCCGATGACGAGCTGGTCGCGCTCGCCGAGTCAGGCAAGCTCCGCGCTCCCGGCACGCTCGACGCGCAGGTCAAGCGCATGCTGGCCGACGAGCGCTCCTCCGCCATCGCCGATAACTTCGCCGGGCAGTGGCTCGAACTCCGCAATCTCGACGTCGTCAAACCCGACCCGCAAAAGTTCCCTGATTGGAGCCCCGAACTCCGCGATGCCATGAAAATGGAATCGCGTCTCTTCTTCGATCACATCCTGCGCGACAACCGTCCGCTCTCCGAATTCCTCGACGCGCGCTACACCTTCCTCAACGAGCGCCTCGCGCGCCACTACGGCATCGCGGGCATCACCGGCCCCGAGTTCCGCCGCGTCGAACTCTCGACCGATCAGCGCGGCGGCATTCTCAGCCACGCCAGCGTGCTCACCGTCTCCAGCTACCCGACGCGCACCA